>CAYYCW010000005.1:24227-26951 GCA_964470435.1 uncultured Treponemataceae bacterium | reverse complement strand
TCAACTCCCAGCTCTAAATTCCCTCAACATTCCTACCAGCACAACTGGCACGGGTTCTGTGTCTTTTGCGTCGAGGTTGTTGATGTACTTTTTTGTCTCACTTGAGATTAAAGGTGAAAGGAGAAATATGGCCACTACGTTAGGCATAGCCATAAGCGCGTTTAGGGTGTCCGCCACAAGCATGAGTGCTTCGGGGGAAATTAGGGAGGAAGCAAACGCCAACACAATGTAGAGAATGCGGTAGGGGATAATGCCTTTCTTTCCCGCAAAGTACTCCACGCACCTTGCGCCGTAGTATATCCAGCCCAAGAATGTGGAGTAGGCAAAGGTGATAATTCCGCCGACTAAAACCGCGCGCCCAATGTAGGGAATTTGTGAAAAGGCAAGCGTTGTAAGGACAGCACCGCTGCGTATTTCGCCTGCGTTAAGTTCGGGATATTTTAGCATAGTACTTACAATTACAAGACCCGTCATTGTGCAGACAACCACGGTGTCCCAGAATGTTCCCGTGGCAGAAACAAGGGCTTGCCGGACGGGGTTCTTGGTCTTTGCGGCAGCTGCAACTATTGGCGCGGAACCCATCCCTGATTCATTTGAAAAAAGTCCGCGAGACACGCCATGCTGCATGGCAAGGCGCAAGCCGCCTCCTGCAATGCCTCCGGCGGCTGCCCCCGGCGAGAAGGCAAGGCGAAAGATTGCCTGAATTGCGGGAATAATGTAAGCAAAGTTCATGCATAGTATTATAAGGCAACCCAGAATATATAAGGCCAGCATGACGGGCGTGAGTTTTTCGCAAACTTTTGCAATCGACTTTATGCCGCCGAATATTACAATGGTAGTAAGTCCTGAGCAGAGAGCTCCTACAAGGGCAGGCGGTGCTGCAAAGTATTCGCTGCAAACGTCTATAATGGATCTTACCTGCATTGAGCAGCCAATACCGAAGGCGGCTACGCTTGCAAAGATTGCAAAAAGAAAAGCAAGGAATTTCATGTTAAGGCCGCGCTCTAAGGCGTACATTGCCCCGCCATGAATGTGCCCATCTTCATCCTTTACGCGGAACTTTATTGCAATTAGGGATTCCGCGTACTTTGTGGCAATGCCCAAAACGCCGGTAAGCCAGCACCAAAGAACAGCCCCCGGCCCTCCAAGCGCCACTGCTGTGCCTACGCCTACAATGTTCCCCATGCCCACTATGGCTGCAAGATGAACAGCAAGCGCCCCAAAGTGGCTCATCTCTCCTTCAGCGCTCTTATCCTTTGTAAAGGAAAGTTTAATACCCTTTGTTATTGCGTGCCATTGTATAAAGCCCGTCCTGAATGTGAAGAAAATGTGCGTGCCCAAAAGCAATATAATCATCGCCCCGCCCCAGGCAAGGGCGTTTACGTCCTGCAAAACTGAATAAATAAAATCGCCCATGACTCCTCCTTAAATCTTAAAGCGAGAGGTAAGGTTTGCAAGAGCTTTAATGGCTTCCTTGTTTGAGGAGCTGCTCAATCCTATTTTTGCGACAGCAGAGCCAATGGCATCAGCAGAATGCGCGATTGAGTCGGAGCCTTGTTTGACGTTCTCTGAAACACCCGAAAGGCGGCTCATCTCCTTTAGGATGGAGGCAGTTCCTGAATTCATTTCCACAGCGCCGTCCCTTATTTGCGCAGTAACATTTTCAATGTCTGCAAGGCCTTCAAGCACCTGGCGGTTTCCAGCGTTCTGCTCACTCATGGAAAGGCTTATTTCGCTTACAAGTGCGCTAACTGCATCTATCATTGAGGATACAGCATCAAAGGAGGTGTCCGCGACGTTTGCCGCCTCAGCTATGTTCTTTATAGCCTTGACTGTCTCGCTAAGGACGGAAGCTATTGACTTTGACTGCTCAGCCGCGTTTTCCGCAAGGTTTCTTATCTCTTCTGCTACAACGGCAAAGCCCTTTCCCGCATCGCCAGCATGAGCAGCCTCAATAGCCGCATTCATTGCCAAAAGGTTTGTCTGACCCGCTATGGCGCTTATGACGGCGTTTGCTTCAAGGAGCGAATCTGACTGGGATGAAAACTTGCTTACAAGCTCATACACGTTGTTTATGCTAGTCTTACCGCTTGCCGCGTTATTCTTAAGTGCTTCAAAGTTTGTAGCCGCAATTGTAAGGTTTGTAGAAATCGCATTGATGTTTGACACCATCTGCTGCACAGAAGCGGCAGACTCCGTTACGGATGTTGACTGGGATTCAATCTGGCTGCTTAAGCTTTCTATATTCTGCGCAATTTGCGTGATTGTAGATGACACTTCAGTTACGGAGGATGACTGCTCTTCAACCGCAAAGTTCATGTTTTCTATGTCCTTTACGATTGCAAAAACGTTTTCCCTTATTTCGTCCACGTCTTTTTCAAGCCTATCTCCTATAGAAGACATTGAAAGGGCGCCTGCCTTAACATCGCTTACCATTGAGTTTAGAGAGGCTACAAAGCGGTTAAAGCCTTCTGAAAGGTCTGCAATTTCATCGTTTCCTACAACATCAAGGTGCCTTGTAAGGTCTCCCTCGCCAGTAGCTATTGTTTGCATTACCTCGTTTACAGTATTTACAGATCTTGAAACATGGAAGGCGGTAAAGAATAGGAGGACATGCATGGCAAAGATTAAAATGAGAAAAACTATTATTCCCGTGCTAAGCACCCTGCTCGCAGTGCGGTATATGTAGGCGCGTGGGACAGAAATGTATACGCTTAAAGGCGA
>CAYYCW010000005.1:0-24127 GCA_964470435.1 uncultured Treponemataceae bacterium | reverse complement strand
TCCTCCAAAGAGAACTAATCTGCAGAGGGCTTTTGTTTTAATATTTATGCTATAAAGTATAACTCTATTTTTCAGATAGGCTTATACTATACAGCCTTGCTACCTCGCTTGTCAATGACTGGAATTAAGGGCTTTAGGGAAAAGCATTTGCATTGTCTTGAGCTATCATCATAATGCCGCCCCTATTCAGAGCTTAGAGCAAGAAGAGGTTTTTAGCCCCACACTCCCTAATCATTGGCAATGCTGCCATCACTATCATTAGCAACAAATGTGTTGCAAAAAAACGGCTGGATTTCAATGTGAAAATAACGATTCTTGCACCTATCACAAGCTCTTGTTGCTGCCTGAATTGTCGTGAGAAAGAGCGTGAGACTTGATATAGGCATAAGGTTCAATGAGCACATGCCAGCTGTCAGCTAAATTTCCCTGTCTTGAAAAACATTTGCGTTATTACCAATAAGGAAGTATAATTTCCTTGATTAGTGTACATTGGAGGTAAGATCAAAATGATCAAAAAAAATTTTGCTGTTTTAGCTGTGGCTTTGGCAATAGCTGCTGTCTTTATTGGATGCCCTTCAAATCGCGTCGAATCTACTACATATGTCCTTTCAGAGGTTCATGCTGAAGGCTATCCCACCACTCTTGCCGATCGCAGGTTTGCCGAACTTGTTGAGCAAAGAACCAACGGCAGAATTAAAATTGAAGTGTATTCGGGTGGTACCCTCTATGGAGAGGAGACGGGCGCCATAGAGGCCCTGCAGATGGGAACGCTAGCCTTTGCAAGAGTTTCGGCTACTCCTGTAGCCTCATATGTTCCCGCGCTCAATATTATTCAGTTACCCTATCTTTATAGGGATTCTAACCACATGTGGCAGGTACTAAACGGACCTATAGGTCAACAAATGCTTGATGATCTTGAAGAATCCGGATCAGGCCTTGTAGGGCTTTGCTACTATGATGCCGGCTCCAGAAACTTCTATACAACTACCCCTGTCCACTCTGTCGATGACATGAGAGGGCTTACAATTAGGCTGCAGAACAACCAAATGATGGTTCAGATGGTGCAGTTGCTTGATGCCAACGGAGTTACGGGGATAGGTCCCCACGAGGTTTACTCTGCAATAAGCCAAGGGACAATCGACGGCGCTGAAAACAACTTCCCGAACTACGAGTCAATGGGTGACTACGAAGCGGCGCGCTACTTTACCCTAGATGGGCACACAAGGGTTCCCGAGATTCTTCTTGCATCAAAGCAGGTGCTCGATTCCATTGATCCTGCCGATGTCGAAATTATAATGCAGTGTGCGCAGGAAACCCAAGAATATGAAAGGGAGCAGTGGAATTTGCGAGAAGTTTCCGCCCGCGAGACAGTTGAGGCCGCAGGCGCCGTTATTATAGAACTTACGCCTGAGCAGGTTGAAGAGTTCCAGAATCGAATGCAGCCCCTGTATTCAGAATATGGGGCCGGCTATGAAGACCTGATTCAGCAGATTGTAAACACTGGTCTCTGATTTTCAAGCATTAAGCATATGGGGCATTGCCCCCTTAATTTGTGCCAAGCATAAGCAGCTTTCCAGGAGGAAAAATGCATTCAGAATCGAGATTCAAGTCCTGGCTTGCCGCCAACAAGCTCACAATAGAAAGAGCGCAATATCCTTCAAAGACGCCGTTCAAGGCATACATAGTGCTTGTTAATCACTGGTGCCACAAAATAGTTTTAACCATTGCGCAAGTTTCAGTTATTGTCATGCTTTGCACAGTCTTTGTGAATGTAGCGCTCAGGAATCTTGCTAGCGGTGGAATTCCGTGGGCGGAGGAAGTGCCGCGCCTTCTTGTTACATACTTTGCCCTCTTTGCCTGTGCTATAGGCGTAAGGGATCATATGCATATCTCTGTTACCCTCGTATACAATAGATTCAAAAAGGATGGCGGGGCGCAGAAGTTTATGAACTTACTTGCCGATTTCGCTACCTTTGTCTGTGGCATTGTTATTTTCTATTACGGTATAATCAACGTTCAGCGGCTTATGGGGAGGCCTGGCACGCTTCCCATGACGGGCTGGCCAACTTGGGTGCAGTACCTAGCATTCCCCGTTGGAGGCTTTCTCATGATCTTTGACTCTCTTCTCTTCCTTCTCCGATTTCTTGATCCTAACGATTTTCTCTACAGCGACAAGGGAATCAATTATCAAGATCTTTTAAAAGAGCAGACAGTGTCCGCTGCAGCTGCTGAAAAAATATACAGGAGGAGCTAATGCCCGTAACAACGCTTGCAGGAATTGTTTTAATAGGCGGCTTTTTCCTTCTTATGATGCTTAGGGTGCCCATAACCTTTGCAATGCTTATTTCAACCTTTGCAGCATCCGTGATTTTGCCCATAACAACCCCCATCAACATAATCAGAATGATGATGGACGGCGTAAACAACTTTACAATGCTGGCCATACCCTTTTTTATTGTTATGGGAGAGATTATGTCTGCAGGGCAAATCTCCGACAGGATAGTAGACCTTGCAAACCTTGCCGTCGGGCGCTTCCGCGGTGGGCTTGCATATGTAAACTGCCTTGACTCCATGTTCTTTGGCGGAATATCGGGCTCGGCTGTAGCGGACGTTTCGTCTTTGGGCTCGGTGGTTATCCCGATGATGGAAAAGCAGGGCTATGACAGGGACTTTTCCGTAGGGCTTACTGTAACAACAGCCTGTCAAGGCGTTCTCATCCCGCCTTCGCACAACATGGTTATATACGCGCTTGCGGCGGGCGGCGGCGTTTCCATAGGTCAGCTTTTCTACGCGGGCTTTGTGCCCGGCGTGGGGCTTGGATTGGGCTTTATGCTTACATGCTTTCTATTAGGGAAGCGCTATCGCTTTCCCAAGGGCGAAAAAATGTTCAAGGACGACAATGTCCGCTGGATTCGCCTTTCGCGCCACAATAGGGAAGGCAAGAGCCTTTGCGCAAAGACAAGCGCGGAAAGCTGGATAGTTCTTTCCTGCCCGCTTTTTGACGTGGAACTGGGAAAGGCTCTGCGGGTTCTCCTTGTTGCCATTCTTCCTATGTTCACGCTTGTTATTATAATGGTAGGAACCGGCGTGGGCCTTTTTACGGCAACGGAGAGTTCTGCCATTGCCTGCTTTTATACCTTTATTCTTACATACATTGTTTTCAGGAATGCGCGCGTAAAGGACTTTGGAAAGATTATAAGAAACTCGCTTAAAACCCTTGCTGTGGTTCTTACACTGCTCGCTACCGCAAAGGCATTTGCTCAGGTTATGACGCTTTTAAGGATACCGCAGGCTATTACAGGCGTCCTTATTGGGGTTACAGACAACCCGTATATTCTCTTATTGATTATCAATATTTTGTTGCTTATTCTTGGATGCTTTATGGACATGGCCCCACTCATCATGATTATGACCCCGATTCTCCTGCCAGTTGTTTCAAGCCTTGGAATGAGCACGGTTCACTTTGGCATTGTGATTATCTTCAACTTAGCTATAGGGCTTTGTACGCCGCCCGTAGGCTCCGCCCTTTTTGTAGGCTGCGCGGTCGGAAAGACTAGCATTGAGGCTGCATCAAAAAAGATGCTTCCGCTTTTCGGCGTTATGGTTATAGGGCTTATGCTGGTTACATACATTCCTTATATTGTGCGCCCGGCGCTTTTTGGATATTAGCGGCGCTTTTAAGGAGGCTAAAAACTAATGGCTCCTAGACTAGGATAATCGCACCGCAAGCTTCAAGCGAGGGAGCTATATCTTCGTAACGTAAGGGAGGCACAATCTTAAAGCCAAAAGCTCGAAGCCCTAGGGCAAAGCAAGCAACCCTCGTTCTAGGCCACACTACCTGCTTTACCCTAAAGCTAGTAGCTACTAGCCCACAGCTCCCATCCTAGAAGATTAGTCTTTACCCGGATAACATCATCTCTAAGCTTCCCGTCCCTTGATAACCAAGCAAAGCGCGAAAGCTAAAAGGAAAACGCCGGAAAGCAGCCCGTTTTGCGCGGGGCCGAGTATCTGGCGCGGGCTTTCCGAAGCAAAGAGGAGCGGCATAGCGGTAATGGCGTTAATCCCTCCGTGAAGCAAAGCTGCCGCCAAAAGGCTATCTGTTCTCTTGCAAAGCCAGTAGGCTATTGCGTTTACAGAAAAGCAAAAAACGCACATCGCGACAATCCCCGCCCACGGGTAGCCAGCGTAGCCTAGCCCGTAGTTATAGCCCATTATATTGATGGGAGTATGCCAAATGCCCCAGATAATGCCCGTTAAAATAGCGCTTGCCTTTGCGCCAAAGCGCGCCTCAAGTGCGGGCGCAAGGAATCCCCGCCAGCCCGCCTCCTCCCCGATGGCAAACAGGGCGTTAAAGATAGGCGCAACTGTAACGCAAGCAAGGATATGCCCTGCTATTTGCACATGGCTTAAATCCGCAGGAAGGGAAAACTCATTTGAAAAGCACAAAAAGTAGAGAGCCGCGCCCAAAAACGCAAAAACTGCAGGCGAAAGAAGGGCAAAAAGGTAAAGGCGCAAGTGAGCCTTTAAGCGCGGCTTAAAGGAAAAGCTGATTGTCTTTGTTCCAGAAAGTCGCGCGGTGGCAAAGGCTGCAAACATTGGCGCGAACATTAAAAGCCCTGTAATACCTTGGTAGGCCATGCTCCCGTAAAGGCCTGACGCATTCATGGCAATCCACACAACCCACGGAAGGCCAAAGGATAGAATAAGGAAGATTAGCATTATGCATCAAGCTGTTGGCTAAGAGCTATTAGCTAACTCACACAATCACAACAGAATTTTCAGTTCCGCTATAAGAAGAGTAAATGTACTTATCCGCATTCCAGTCGTTCTCCCAGCGGGTTCCGTCAAAAAGATAGCGGAATTGGTATTCGCGCCCAACATCAAGTGAAAGTGAGGCTGCAAAAAGCCCTTCCTTGTTTTTTTTCATCATTGTCGCGCCTTCTTCCCAGTTGTTAAAGTCCCCCACTAGCGCAACCTTCTTTACGCCCGCCGTAGCTTCTGCAGGAAGCTCAAACGTTACTTTACATCTATTAGTTGTTTTTGTATAAGCTTTGTACACTGCCATCATTTGCTCCTCAAAACATCGACATACTAGTTAAAGCCGCCCAATTTTGGTATTATTATGCACTAATATTACTGTTTTACTAGATTTTTTTTCAAGGAGTTGAAGTTATGGGAATGCCACATCGCGTTTTTACTTCGGAATCTGTAAGCGAAGGCCACCCTGATAAAATATGCGATCAAATTTCAGATGCTGTTCTGGATGAGTTTATTTCAAAAGACCCTAATTGCCATGTAGCTTGCGAGGTTTTTGCTTCTGAAAGCCTTATTTTAATAGGAGGGGAAACTTCACTTCCTGACGCTGTCGATGTGCAAAAAATCGCGCGGGATGTTGCCCGCGACATAGGTTACACTAACATAGACTTTGGCCTTGATTGTGAGTCCATGTCAGTGCTTAACATGATGCATTCGCAGTCCGCTGACATAAACCAAGGCGTTACAGGTGAAGGCTTGGAAGAGTTCCGCGGGCAGCAGGGCGCGGGCGACCAAGGCATTATGTTTGGCTTTGCTTGCAACGAAACAGAACACCTTATGCCCGCGCCAGTTTCCTATGCGCATGCAATTTTACGTACAGCCGCTACCTTGCGCAAAAGCGGCACAATCCCTTGGCTTCGCCCTGACGCAAAAAGCCAGATTACGGTTATATACGAAAACGGAAAGCCTTCGGCAATAGACACTGTGGTGCTTTCCCATCAGCATAACCCTGAAGTTTCATATGCTGAAATCAAAGATACTTTAATAGAAAAAATCATAAAGTCTGCGCTTGAAGGCACAGATCTTCTACGTCCAAACACAAAATACTTTATTAATCCCACGGGGCGCTTTGTAATCGGTGGGCCTTTTGGAGACACGGGGCTTACAGGAAGAAAGATTATTGTAGACACATACGGCGGAATGGGGCATCACGGCGGAGGCGCGTTTTCCGGTAAGGACCCTAGCAAGGTTGACCGCTCCGCTTCCTATATGGCGCGCTATGCTGCAAAAAACGTTGTGGCTGCAGGGCTTGCAGACAAGTGCGAGCTTGAAATTGCCTACGCAATCGGCGTGCCCTTCCCCGTTTCCATTATGGCGGATACTTTCGGCACAGGCCAAGTCCCAGACGATGCATTGGCAAAGGCTGTCTCTGAAGTGTTCGACTTTTCCCCAGCAGGAATTGCAAAAACGCTAGACCTAAACCGCCCAATTTACAGGCAATGCGTAAACTACGGGCACTTTGGAAAGCCCGGCCTCCCATGGGAAAAAACTGACAAGACAGAAGCGCTGCAAAAGGCCCTGCGATAAGGAGCGCCGCTGCCTAGCGTCTCCTATTCTGTGAAATCAAAATAAGGCGCAAAAGGGATGCAACTGCTGTAAGCGCTGATGCAACGTATGTCATCGCGGCAGCTGTTAAAACTTTTTTTACGCCTTTAAGCTCTTCTTCAGTTAAAACCCTGTTTTGCCGCAAAGCCTTTATTGCGCGGGCAGAAGCGTTAAACTCCACAGGCAGCGTAACAATGTAGAAAAGCACGGCGACAGAAAACGCTATAATTCCTATTTGGGTAAGTGCGGGTAAGCTCAAGAAAAGACCGAATATTACCATATAAGGGCCTAGCGCAGAGCCAATGTTCGCAGCAGGCACAAGGGTACTTCTAAGCCATAGCGGGCCGTAGCCGTATTTATGCTGAAGCGCGTGTCCCGTCTCGTGGGCGGCAACGCCAACTGCAGCAATGGAAGCCTCGCCAAAAACAGGCGTGGAAAGGCGCAACCGCTTGTCCATTGGGCTATAGTGATCAGTGAGCCTTCCCCGCACAGGCTCAATGGCAACATCGGTTATCATGTTCGCTCGCAAAAGGGCTGCTGCTGCTTCCCTACCCGTAATGTTTTTTGCGTTTCTCACCCTTGACCACTTCGAAAAAGCCGAGCTAACCTGCCACTGTGCTAAAAGGGATATAGCTAGCGCAGGCAAAATAAGGATAATGTAATATTGGTCTATAAACATAGGTTTAGTATACTCTTCCCCTGCCTATTTCGGCAACAATCTTTAAGGGGATAATGAATTGCTCCAAGCGCTCTTTTTGCTTTTGCTAGCGCTGTTTGGCGCGGCGCTTTTTTCTATAGCAGCGGGTTTTTGCATTTATCCCGCTATTCAAGGGGCTATTTTTGAGCTCCTTTCTCTTGATAATGATGAAATAGACAAGGAAGCGTTGCTCAAGATGCGAAGCCTATTTGTTTCAAAAAAGATTAGAATAAGATGGAAGAGGCGCAACCTTTCAGGCTGGCTTTTCCTTCCTACTGTGCAAAAGAAAAGCCCTAAACGCATTCTAGTCCTTGCTCCAGAAGGCAGAGCGGTTTCAATAAAGGATTTAGCCTTCTTTTTGAAAGAAGGCTTTATCGCCCGCGCGGGCTGCAAGGACTTATATGGCAGCGACTTACCCGCCATATTCTTGCCCGCCCCAGCTGAGCTTTTTAAGGCAGGCACGTCAT
The DNA here is from genome assembly GCA_964470435.1 of uncultured Treponemataceae bacterium. Lineage (GTDB taxonomy): Bacteria > Spirochaetota > Spirochaetia > Treponematales > Treponemataceae > Avitreponema. Next base: position 16,603 of record CAYYCW010000005.1, on the reverse strand, counting down.
TTTCTTTTGGAGCAAAGGAAGCTAAAGCCCTAAAAGCGTGGAGCAGCTTTTTTAGCAGCTCCTTTCCTTCAAGCGCTGTGCTTTTTTGCGGCAAAGGCTTAGGCGCGATATCAGCACTGTTTGCAGCAACAAGGCTTTCTCGCCGTGCGGCAAGCAAGAGTTTCAACCTAGGCGGTGTTATAGCGGACTTACCCCGCCTGTCTGTAACGCAATCCATAAAAAGCATTATAGAAAAGCGCCTTCCAAGCCGTGCACTTTATATGCCTATTTACGCGGGCGCACGAATTGCGGCAATCTTTTGCGGCTTAAGTATTGGCGGGCGTAGCGGTCACCGCGCACTAAAAAGGCTTTTGACTATCAAGAAAAAGCATCCTAGCATTATTGTAGAGCTAAAAGCTAAATAAGCTATTGTAACAGATTCTAATATTGAATTTTGCAGCAAATGCCATAGCAAGAATTTCGATTTTTGCAATACAACAATGCTAAACCTTCAGTTGAAATCTTTTTTAAAGATGAAAAAAATAAAAAAAAATTTTTGTTTTTTTTATTTTGCTATTGACTAAAAAGGTTAGTTAGTGCTAACATATACCACAAGAGATATAGCTTAAAAAAGCTTAAGCTATATCTAAAATGCAAAAGTTTTAGAAGCCAAAGTCCATAGTGACATCCTCCGGGGGCGGGAAATACCTGGGTTTCCCGTCCCCATTTTTTCACTTTAACGCTTCTTTTAGCCGGTAGTAAAGCTATTGCTAAGACGTGCTGTATTCGCACTTATTTGCTGGGCAGCGGTGCTTGCGATTTCTGCTTCATAGATTGCTTCTATAATGGTTCTCTCTTGTGTTGACATTACATTGATATTTTGTAAAAGAGCCTTAAAATATTTAGCCAAGGTATCTACAGCGTCAGACATGACTTCAGCGCTTTTTTGCAGATCGTATATGTATTCAGAAGAGCCAGCTGTGCTTTTTGTAGTTCCTTGGAGGCTTTGTGAAAGCCTTTGTTGCGCATCGATTTGATCCGCGGATTGCTGTTGAATTTCCGCTATTGTATCTTCTACAGAAGATAAGGCTTCGCGCATTTCTTCTACAGAGTGCCTTGTCATTGCAGAAGCTTGAGTTGTAGCTTCTATATCTTCTATTGTAGATTTAAGCGTTTGCCTATTTGTCTTAGTGTAAGTCGCTGTGCGTTCTGCAAGCTTCCTAATCTCATCGGCAACAACACTAAAGCCCGCGCCAGCATCGCCTGCGTGCGCCGCTTCAATTGCCGCGTTCATTGCAAGCAAGTTTGTCATGGCGGCAATTTCTGCAATGGCTGTGTTTATTGCTTGAAGGCTTGCAGAGCGCCTTGCAACCTTGTCTATTGTTTCTGTTACAACGGCAACCGACCTTTCGTTTTCTGCAAAAACCTCAGTTAAATTGTGCGACTTTTCTGCAGCATTAGTAATAGAAGCATAAATTGAAGAGCTCATGTCAAGCATCTCGCTTGTAAGCACTGTAGATTCTTCAATATAGGTGTTTTGCTCCAGGTTCTTTTTAACAGCCGCTGAAACGTTATCTGTCATTATGTCCATAGCTTCCACTACCGACTGAACGCTTTTGCTGGAAAGGTTTGTAGCTTCCATAGTGCTGTTTAGGGCTTCTTCTATCTTTTTAGAGAATTTTCCCGCAATATTTATTGAGTTAAAAAGATTTTCTAGCGTTTCAAGCTGTTCTTTTATGCTTAATTGAAGCTCGTGCATGCTCCGCTGTATAATGCGCGTAAATTCGTTTACCCGTGTTGAAATTGAGGCAATTTCGTCCACAGATGATATTGAAATTCTTTCTGTAAGGTTTCTTTCTTCAGAAAGCATTGTGTCAAGCTGATCTATAACATGGGTATAAAGTGTTGAAGTGCCGCGAGCCCATCTTAACTCCATAATCATAATAGGAATTAAATAAACAATCATAAAGGGAACAGTTTTAATTATTATGTTCACAAACCTTATGTTTATTTGGTCTCCATATGTGTTAAGGATTGAAAAAAATGTGCCCCCAAGCATTACTGTTCCGCCCAAAACCATCATGAAGGTGGGTATCATAAGAATTTTAAGGAACTGCCGCTTGTATTGAAGGGCAAGCGGGTAGCGTGTAAGATTTTGCCGTATCAAAACCTTGGAAACAACTGAATCCCCGTAAACATATATGGCGCTAAGCCCCATAAACAATAGGGAAAGCATAAGGATTGCAAAGATTGTCATTTCCCTGCCAATGTTAAAGACAGTGGAAAGTATAACTGAATAAAGCACTATAAATATAGCAGAATGTAGAAAAAAGCACAAAAAGCCTAATAGTGGAACCTTTCCCGCCCTTTCTATATTGTCAAGCATTTCTTCCTTGTCAGCTATGCCTTTTATGTCAACCAAAAGCCAGTTTTCAAGCCTTTTATAGACGGGGAAAAATATAATTGCGCCCGCTGGAAACAAAAGGCCAAAGGCAAGCCGAACAGCGTTTGGAACGCTGCTAGGTATTATAATTAGGCTTGCAAACTCAGCAAGTAAAAGCAATATAAAAGTTATAACTACAATAACAAAAAGAAATGGATGACTGCTTTTCATAAGTCAATAGGGTAACAGTAACTGAAGCTTTTATCAAGGTAAGACCATTCCCCTATTGTCTTCTGCGCAAGCGCTCTCCTCTTTTGCGGCGCGGCCTTTGCGGCTTTTCTTCTTCTGCAAAAGGATTTTTCCCATCGAGGGCGCGAAGCACTTTAACGTTGCCTGCCTCTTCCGCATACTGGAATGCGGTCTTTTCTGCACTGTCTTCTATTGCAGGATTCGCGCCAGCCTTTATTAGTAAGGCGGCCGCTTCCGCTTGTCCGCTTTCCGCAGCGTGAATAAGCGCGGTCTTCCCTTCCTTATCAGCTAGGTTTACGCTTGCGCCCGCTTTAAGCAAAAGGCGGACAATGTCAGGGTTGCCATTGCTTGCCGCGTGCATCAGCGCTGTTTTTCCCTTTCTGTCTTGCAAGCCAGTGTCGGCACCCGCTTCTATTAGCACGGCGGCTGCTTCCGCTTGCCCGCTTTCCGCAGCGTAAATAAGCGCGGTTTTCTTAAAGTTATCCTGCTGGTTAATGGGAATTTCGTATTTTATCAGCTTGCGGGCGCGCTCAACATCGCCCGCCTTTGAAGCTGTCATAAGCGTTGTAGTGCTGCACGCGGAAAAAATGGCTAACGTAGAAAGGGCAGCAAAAAGTCTAAAATGGCAGGCGCTTAGCATTTTTAAGCTTTTACCTCGTTTTCTAATGGCTCACCTAAAAAAAATGAGCGAATATTTTTCATCGTAACTTCAGCAATGCCTGAAAGCGCGGTTGTGGTTAAAAAAGCCTGATGGCCTGTTATTAAAACATTGGGGAATGTTAAAAGCCTTGCAAGCACATCATCCTTTATAACATTTACAGACCAGTCAGAAAAAAAGTATTCGCTTTCTTCTTCATAAACGTCCAAAGCCGCGCCGCCAAGTTCCTGCGCTTTAAGGGCTTTTACAAGGGCGTTTGTGTCAATAAGGGCACCACGCCCAGTGTTAATGATTACAGCATCCTTTTTCATCATGGAGATAGTTCGCTCGTTTATAATGTGCTTTGTGTCTTCCGTAAGCGGGCAGTGAAGGCTTATCACATCGCAATCGCTAAAAAACTCGTCTAGCGAAAGATAGCTAAAGCCTTTTTCCGCCGCCCATTCTGTTAGAGGATGCGGGTCGTAAAGGGCGATTTTCATGCCAAAGCCGCTAAGAATTTCCGCCATAATGCGTCCAATCTTGCCCGTGCCCAAAATGCCGCCCGTAAGCCCAAAAAGGTCGCGCCCTGTAAGGCCGTCAAGGGTAAAGTTGCCCGTCTTTGTGCGTACATAGGCTTGCGGTAGCTTTCTTGTAACCGCAAGGAGGAGCGCCGCAGCGTGCTCGGCTACAGCGTGCGGGGAATAGGCAGGCACGCGCACAACCTTAATTCCCGCATCAGCCGCGGCCGTTAGGTCAACATTGTTGTAGCCCGCGCAGCGCATTGCAATAAGCTTAACCCCGCATTCCTTTAAGGCTGCAATCACCTTTTCATTTAGCACATCGTTTACAAAGGCGCAAGCTACATTGTAGCCTTTTGCGGCAAAGGCTGTCTTTGCGTTAAGGTGAAAATCGAAAAAGTCAATGTTGTACAAAAAGTTCTTGTTTTCTTCTGTAAACGAAGTTCTGTCATAAGACTTTGCGTCGAAAAACGCTATATGCACATCGCTAAAATTTGTATTCACAAGATTGAATCTCCGTAAAGGCGGCTAATTTTGACGTTGTAGTAAGAATACCCGCTTTTTAGTGCAAAATTCAACCGAAAATATATTTGCAAAAAATTTATACATAAGGAAGAAATCACATGCCAAGCCTTTATATTCCCAAAAGCTACAAGCCAGCCCTTTCTCCAAAGGAAACAGAGCAAGCTATTATGCGCATTAAGCAATATTTTCAACTTGCGCTTTCCACAGAGCTTAACCTAACCCGTGTTACAGCGCCGCTCTTTCTCCCTAAAGGGACGGGCTTAAATGATGACCTAAACGGGGTGGAGCGTCCTGTTTCCTTTAAGGTGGGTGATATGGATGATGCCGAGATGGAAATTGTGCACTCTCTTGCAAAGTGGAAGCGTGTTCGCGTAACGGAGCTAGGCTTAAAGCGCGGCTTTGGCATTTACGCTGACATGAATGCCATTCGCGCGGACGAGGAGCTAGACAATGTGCATTCGCTCTACGTTGATCAGTGGGATTGGGAGGTTGCCATTTCAGAAGAAGAGCGCACTCTCAGCCAGCTAAAGCGGCTTGCTTCAAAAGTCTATGCCTGCCTAAAGCGCGCTGAGTTTTTTGTATACGACAACTACCCGGTCTTTGAGCCCATCCTTCCAGAGGAGCTTAGCTTTATTCACGCTGAAGAGCTGCAAGAAGAATACCCCGGCCTTTCCTCAAAGGAGCGGGAAAATAAGGTGGCAAAAAAGCATGGAGCAGTATTTGTAATTGGCATAGGCGCTCCGCTAGCTGACGGCAAGCCGCATGACGGCCGCGCCCCCGACTACGACGACTGGATTACAGAAAACGGCGCCTCATCGCCTAAGTCAGGGGCTTTCCACGGGCTTAACGGCGACCTCCTTGTATGGAACGAAACACTAGGCCAGGCCCTGGAGCTTACCTCCATGGGAATCCGCGTGAACGCCCCATCCCTTTTAAGGCAGCTTGAATGCCGCGGCTGCCCAGAGCGAGCCGAGCTTTTTTTCCATAAAAAGCTACTTGCAGGCGAGCTTGTCCAAACGGCGGGCGGCGGCATTGGGCAGTCAAGGATTTGCATGTTCCTTCTTAGAAAGGCGCACATTGGCGAGACGCAAGCTTCAACCTGGCCAGATACAATGCGCCGCGAATGCCTTGAAAGTGGAATCACGCTAGTGTGATGTGAGCTTGAAGCTCTAGGCTTGGAGCTAGGAGCCTTAGGGCAGGGTAAGGGGGATAGCTCTTAGCTAAAGGCTAAATTCAGCTTCAAGCTTCAAATACTCCCTTGCCCTCGTACCTCCTATTCGCTAGAATAAAGCTGCATGAGGAAGTTCTTGCTCTTTTTAAGGAGGCGACCTGTAGCAGCCATTTCGGTTGCTTTTCTCATTATACTCTATATAGTGATGGCCTTTGCGGAGTTTTTTGCTCCGTACTCAAGGACAACCGCCTTCGAAAAAATGACCTACCACCCGCCAAACTTGCGGCTTGCAGGCGGCCTAAAGGCGCAAGAGGCGCGGGTAATAAACCCCATAAGGTGGTCATATGCGTTTATAAGGGGCGAATACTCTGACGTTTCCTTTTTTGTGCGCGGCGAGCCCTACAAGCTCTTTGGCCTCATCCCCTGCGACGTGCACCTTTTTGGCACGGAAGGCGACTATCCCGTATTTCTCCTTGGAGCGGACAACTTAGGTCGCGACGTTTTTTCCAGAATGGTTTACGGTTCGCGCATCTCGCTTACAATCGGCTTTGTCGCAACAGCAATATCGTTCTTTTTGGCTATCCTTTTTGGCGGCATAGCAGGCTACTTTGGTGGCCTTTCCGACTGGTCAATAATGCGCGTCTCGGAGTTCTTTATGCTAATTCCAGGCCTTTACCTTATCCTTTTTTTGCGCTCGCTCCTTTCATCAAACATGGATTCTGGCAGCTCCTACATGGTAATTACGCTGATATTGGCGCTTGTAGGCTGGCCGGGCTCCGCGCGTACAATCCGCGGTCTTGTGCATTCGATAAAGCGCGAGGAGTTTGTGATGAACGCGGTGCTTGAAGGCGTGCCCTCGCTTTCCATCATTGTGAGGCACATTATCCCGCAGATGGCGAGCCTCATAATAGTAAGCATGGCCTTGAACATTCCTTCCTTCATAATGAGCGAAACGACTCTTTCTTACTTAGGGTTGGGAATTGTTGACCCCGCCGTAAGCTGGGGCTCGCTTATAAACCGAGACATATCAACATTGAGCAACCTGCGCAACTACCCGTGGCTGCTCTCGCCCGTGTGGATTTTACTTGCAACAACGCTCGCCTTCAATTTTTTAGGAGATGCCATGCGCGACTATTTTGACCCGTACAGCGCGGTATTCCGCCGCCCGTTTTTTAAGAGAAAGAGGAGCGTTGCTCCTAAGGCGGGGCTAAGTTGAGCGGCGCATCCCCCTTGCTTGAAGTCTCCAATCTTGAAGTCTCCTTCCCCGTTTATCGCTCAGGGACTAAGGCAGAAATTAAGGCAGTGCGAGGTGTCTCCTTTTCTTTAGAAGAAGGAGCATCCCTTGCGCTCGTAGGGGAGTCAGGCTCAGGCAAGACGGTAACAACGTCGGCAATACCGGGGCTTCTCTCCCCTTCGGCCGCGTGCTCTGGCTCCATAAAGTACGAAGGCGCAGAGATTTTAGGCTCATCCGCAGAAGCGTTGCGCAATGCGCGCGGCAAAAAGATAGGCATGATATTCCAAGAGCCTGGCCGCTCCTTTGACCCCTTGCAAAACATTGGAGCTGTGTTTTTTGAAACATTCCGCAACACTGATAGGTCCATTACAAAAAAGGAGGCTGCCAAAAAGGCCGCAGAGCTTTTAGCGGAAACAGGCCTTAACAACGCTGAAGAGCGCCTTTCTAACTTTCCGCATCAGTTTTCGGGCGGACAGCTGCAGCGCATATCGATTGCGCTCAGCCTTGCGCAAGGGTGCAGCCTGCTCATTGCAGACGAGCCTACTACCGCCCTTGATGTTACAATTCAGGCGCAGATTATAGCGCTTTTGCGCCGCTTAAAGGATGAGCGTTCGCTTGCAGTAATCTTTATAAGCCATAACATTGAGCTTGCCGCAAGCCTCTGCGAAAGGATGACCGTGCTCTACGGCGGGCTTGTAATGGAAGAGGGTCCATCGGATGAGCTTTTGCAAAGGCCGCTTCACCCTTACTCAAAAGCGCTTCTTGCAGCTTCCCCCGCATTTGGAAGCCACTACACTAAAAGCCGCCTTGCTTCCATTCCAGGCAGAGTAACAGACCCCGCGTTTCCGGAGCCAGGCTGCCCCTTCGCGCCGCGCTGCTCTCAGTTCTCAGCTGATTGCGCAGCCGCTGTTCCAGAGCTTGTGCCGCTTGAGAGCGGCCGCCTCGTCCGTTGCATTCATCCTATAGAATAATGGCGTGGAGAAAGACTAAATCGTAATATCTGTAACAGATAAAAGAAGCATACGCTATAGAAACAGCAGGAATCCCGCGTTCACTCAGGCTTTTTCGCCTAAAGCATTGTGACTCTTTCTTTTGCAATCAGGGCAAATTTAGATTAAAAATTGTTGGAATTTGGCTAATCGTTTTGTATACTCTTTACGTATGGCTGGTGAGACAGAGAAGGCTATTTTTGTTCCAAACAAAAGGGTTCTAAAAACGCGCTACGCTAGCCACATGGAAGATTTTGAGACCCTCCTAAAAAGGCTTGTGGTCGAGCTCAAGCTGCACTTGGCCGCCTTCATTAAGCCGACGTACAAGGGGCGCGTAAAGGATTTTGAAAGCTATTACCACAAGCTTTTGCGGCTTGGCGTACTTTCCGCAGGCACCAGCGGCAAGGAGAGCGCGCCCTTTCCTGTTATTACAGACATAATCGGCATTAGGATTGTTTGCGCCTTTCTTCAAGATTTAAAGACAGCAGAAGGCATTTTGCGCTCTTCTTTTGAAATTATAGAAATTGAGCGAAAGGGCTCTGAAAGAACCTTTAGCGAGTTTGGCTATGAATCAACGCACATCCTCATGTCGATTCCGCCTAAGCTAAAGGAAGGGCTTACGTTGCCTGAAAGCCTCATATTTGAAGTTCAGCTTAGAACCATTTTGCAGGACGCATGGGCTGAAGTTGAGCACGAGCTAGTATACAAGTCAGAGTTTTCGCCCTTTGATCTTCCTCTTAAAAGAAAGCTTGCTTCAATTAACGCTAGCTTGAGCTTGGCGGATATTATCTTTCAAGAGCTTAGGGATTATCAAACAAAGCTCAATGTTGAAATTGAAGCGCGGCGGACAACATTTTATGCCCAAGTGGATAGCGCAAAGGCGCAAGGTTTGGCCCTTGACTGCGATACAAGCGCTGCAGCGGACGCCTTGGAAAACGAGATAGCCTTGCCCTATCTTCAAGGCACAATTGATGACATGATTCTTAGAGCCATTGAAGCGCACAATGTGGGCAATATTGACAGGGCAGTAAATATTTATTCCGCCATTATTGATTCCAAGCCTAGCCCACTTGTACTTTCTGTAATTTACAAGCATCGCGGCATGGCGTATTTTGCTCAATCTGACTATGAGCTTGCGCTTGCGGACTTTCGCTTGAGTGTGGAGGCAAACCCAAGTGATTTTCGTGCTTATTATTACGTGGGCATTGCGCTAAGCATCTTGCACCGCGAGGGAGAAGCAGAAAAGGCTTTTAACAAGTCTGTGGAGTTAAACATGTACCAGCCCTACCTTTACCTGCGGCGCGCGCAATGCTTTTACAACATGGAGCGCTACAATGAAGCCCTTGAGGACTTGGACAAGGCTTGCGCGCTTGGCCTTGAAGCGCAAGAAGAAAAGGCATTGCGAATAAAAATAGCAAAAAAGATAGACACCGTATAAAGCGTTATTGACACACAAGGGCGTTAATTGATAGTATCAGTTACGCTTTTTTAGCTAGTCTCCTTCGTCTAGTGGTCAGGACATCGGGTTTTCATCCCGACAACAGGGGTTCGACTCCCCTAGGAGATGACAGGCGCGGCGCGTTGGCGTTTCGCGCCTTTTTTTTAACAAGGAGGGTTTGTGCTGTGGCAAGGATTAACCCTGAACACGCAGCATCGTTTCTTTCTAAAACAGGACCGCTTGCCCGCCTTTCCGCTGACTACGAGGAACGCCCTTCGCAAATAGAGCTTGCCAAAGCGTGCGCGGCTGCCTTTAACGACGGCAAGGTCGCCATGCTTGAAGCGGGGACAGGCGTGGGCAAAAGCTTAGCCTACCTTATTCCTGCAGCGCTTTGGTGCCTTGAAAACAAGGGGCGCATTGTAGTTTCCACGCCTACAAAGAATTTGCAGCAGCAGCTTATTGAAAAAGACATTCCGCTTGTGCGCAAGGTTATAGGCAAGGACTTTAAGGCTATCCTTGTTAAGGGAAGGCAAAATTACCTTTGCCTGCGCCGCCTTGACGTTGCCTTACAGGACGGGGATTTTTTTTCAGAAGATGAAGAAGAGCTTAGCCAGATTAAGGAATGGGCTAAAACGACAGCTGACGGCAGCTTTTCCGATTTACCCTTTATTCCCGCGGTAGAGCTGTGGAGCCGCATTCGCTCTGAAACTGACGCCTGCATGGGCAAGGATTGCCCGCATTACTCTAGCTGCTTTGTAACAAAGCTACGCAAAAAAGCGGAAAGCGCGTCTATTATAGTTGTAAACCATCACCTGCTTTTTGCAGATATAAAGGCGCGTTATTCAGGTGCGGGCTATGAGGGAACCGCGGTGCTTCCGCCTTACGATCTTATTGTTTTTGATGAAGCGCACGCGATAGAAAAGTCTGCTACAAGCTTTTTTGCAGATTATGCAAGCTCTCGTAGAATGCTTAGGCTGCTTAATCATTTTTTGCCAGACAAAAGGCGGACATCCTTTTCGCTGCTTGATAGCCTTGAAGAAAGGACTTTCGCTAAGGAGGCGGCTCAAAAAGCTAGAACATGCCTGCCTAAAATAAAGCGTGATATAGAAAGCCTGGAGGAAGCGGCGCTTGCTGTCTGCGAAAGCGAATCTTCTTTTAGGTTTTCTGTTACAAAAGCTTTGCCTCTTAGCGCAAACACCGTTTTACGCCAAGCAAAGATACTCTATAAAAGCCTTTCTTCTTTTTGTGACTTTATGGATTCGGTTTTTGAAGGCATAGCAGAAGAAGACGCTCTTTCCACTTGGGAAAGCAGGGTTGCCCTGCATAAGCTTAAAGACGCTACTACCTTTCTTGAAAGCCTTCTTGCGTGGAACAATAACCCTAGCTTTATCTTTTGGATAGAGCTAAAGTCGTTTCAGCACAAGGGTAGAAAAGGCGAAAATCTGAAAGTCTTTTACCCTGAATTTAACCGCACGCCGCTTTCAGTCGCCGAAACAATGAAAGACGCTGTCTTTGACCAGTTCCGCTCTGTAGTTTGCGTTTCAGCAACACTGCGCGTTGCAAACAGCTTTGACTTTTGGATAAAAAGAAGCGGCGCAAGCCTTGTAGAAAAAGAAAGGCTAATTTCAGGCGTGTATCCTTCGCCTTTTCCGTACTCCACTAACGTGTTGCTGGCTCTTCCTCAAGATATTCCGCTTCCTGCAGAACAAGGCTTTCAGGCTGTTATAGAGCGCCTTATACCTGACCTCATTGCTGCATCTTCTGGCTCATCGTTAGTGCTTTTTACCTCGTACAGTTCCATGAATAGTTGTTACAAGGCTGCCCGTGCCCTTCTTGCAAAAAGCGGCTTTCGTATTCTCTGCCAGGATGCAAATAACCCCAACACCGCCAAGCTTTTGCAAGAGTTTAAGGCGGACACTTCAAGCGTCCTTTTTGGGGTAGACACCTTTTGGGAAGGAATAGACGCGCCGGGCGACACATTGCGCCACGTCATCATCGTCAAGTTTCCCTTCACGCCTCCGGATGACCCCGTCTTTGAAGCTCGCTGCGAGCGTATAGAAGAGGGCGGCGAAAGCTCGTTTAATGAGCTTAGCGTCCCCGAAGCTGTCATTAAATTCCGGCAAGGCTTTGGCCGCCTTATGCGTAAAAAGACAGATGGAGGCGTTGTTACCGTCCTTGACAGAAGAATAACAGCTAAAAACTACGGCAAAAAGTTCCGCGAAAGCATTCCTGCTGAAACGCAGGTTAAAGAAGGCGCGGCAAAAGACATTCTCCGCGCGATTAAGGCTTTTTTAGGCTAAAAGGTTTTCTAAAAACCTGCGCTTTGTGCCGTTTAACTGATAAACGCAAAAGCGCAGTCTAAAGGTAGGCGCCTTTGCCTTACTTAAAGTCCTTTGGCCTGCGTTCAGTACGCTTGCACTTGTTGCATTCCGCAATGTTTTTAATCTTGCCGCTTTCAAACAATGTTTTCATAACAACCTCACCGCCACAAGAGCAAAAGAATTTATGCGTTGTAACAGACGTGCGGGAGTTTTTGCTTGCTGCACCCATAGTTTTTCCTCTCAAAAATTTTTATAAATTTATCAAAAAGTATAGATAAATCGCCGCAAAGTCAAGGGCTAATTCAAATGCTTTACTACCGCAGGCTTTCCTTTGCAAGGCGCGCGCTTATTTCGCCAAATTTATTAAAATCCATAACCACTATTTTTTTGCAAGAAAGAGCCTCGCTTTTAACAAGCAAAAGCCAGTTATTCCCGCCTAAGCTATTCGCCTCAGCCTGGCGAATCCACTGCGGAATGGAAAGGCTTTTTGCGTTTTTGCATTCCACCTTCCAGGGGAACTTGCGCGCCGCCTCCCCAGTCAGTATGATGTCAACGCCCGCGCGCGCGCTTTCCCTAGAGCGAATTTCGCAAGCGTCGTCATTAGGCACAAACTGAACGCCGACCGCATCCCCAATCATTCGGCAGCATTCCTTTTGCCAGTCTTGCCCCTTTCGCCTTGCAGAAGCCGCCTTAATACCCGCCATTGACTTTTCAATTTTTGCAGCAAGCTTTTTTGCCATTTTATTTTCATCCTCTTTTTTTAATAACGAAAGAAGATATTCCTTCTCTTTTTTGTCAAAGTTGAGCATATTCTGCCTCCCTAAGATTGAGTAATTCTCTTAACGCTTTCTTGACACTTTAATCATGGAGAATTGTAGCACAGTTGCGCTCGTTTAGCCGTTAGTTAGGAGCTTTCGTGCAAAAGAAGAAGAGTTCTTTCCCATAGCAGTTCTCGCTTTACCAAGCAGACTTTTGCTTTTTGGTTTCCTTCCTAATAAGAGAGCCCTCTTTTCGTCAAGAAACGTCAAATTCTTAATAAAAAAGTGAGCCAAGCCTCATCATTTTTGTTATAATATGTTGATAGTTGCTTTTAGTCGGCTTCGCAATCATTTTAATGGATGAGGGTTTAATGAAATACGCAAGATTTATAAATAAGGACGGGGCAAGGGTTTATGGCGTTGTTGAAGGCGAAACGATTGCAGAAATTGAAGGCGCGCCCTGGCAGTCGTTAGCAAAGACGGGTAGCGTGTATGAGCTAGGCGCCGTGAAGCTTTGCGCACCGAGTTCGCCGCGCGTCATTATGTGCGCTGGCACCAATTATATGGATCATATCCGCGAGGTAAACGAGGGCTCGCCCATAAACGTGAAGGTGCCTGAGCGTCCTTTAATCTTTAGTAAGGGGCCGAACACAATAGCCGATCCTGGACAAGGGATAGAGTATCCTTCTGGAGTGGAGCGCGTTGACTATGAGGCTGAGCTTGCGGTCATTATAGGAAAGAAGTGCAAGAAGGTTACTGAGGAGACTGCATTGGGCTATTGCTTGGGCTTTACTTGCCTTAACGATGTTTCCGCGCGCGATTGGCAGTGGAGCGACGGGCAGTGGACGCGTGGCAAGGGTCCTGACACCTTTTGCCCCTTGGGACCCATTGTAACAGATGAGATTGATCCTTCGAATGTTGCAATTACAACGCGCGTCAATGGCGAGGTTAGGCAAAGCGGAAACACTAAGGACATGATCTTTAGCGTGCCAGCGTTAATCTCTTTTATTTCGCAGTGGATAACCCTTGAGCCAGGCGACGTGATAGCGACGGGAACGCCTAGCGGAGTGGGGCCAATTCATGTTGGCGACATTGTTGAAATTGAAATTGAAGGAATTGGCGTGTTGTCCAATCCTGTTGTCGCCTCTTGAGCTTTTAAGGTGGAGGGTTTTTTATGAAAAAAGTTTTAATTTTAGCCATTGCCTTTGCGCTTTTGGGTGCGCAAGGGCTATTTGCGGATTCCATCAAGCTGCCTGAAGCGAGAAAAAGAGGCGGAATGCCCCTTTTTGAAGCGCTTTCAAAGCGATCTTCTGCCCAGCAAAGAAGCTTTAATAGTGCCGCCCTTACGCTAGAAGAGCTTTCAATCGTTCTTTGGGCAACTACTGGCAAAAACCGCGAACCTAAGGGCTGGACTGTGCCTATGGCTATGGGAAGGGAGCCCTATGTTTTAGTGTACGTTCTTCTTGAAAGCGGCTCTTACCTTTATAGCTGGCAGAATCATGAACTTAAGGAAGAAGGCAAGGGCAAAGGCCTTTTAAGGAGCGCTGCAAGCCAGAGCTTTGCTCAAACGGCTCCTTGCGTCTTGCTTTTTGTTAAAGGCAAGGACGCTGGCGGCGAGGGGCTTGCGGAAATGGCTACTGGGGCAATGTCTCAAAATGCTTATCTTGCTTCGGAATCATTGGGACTCAAGGCGCGCTTTTTAGGTTCGGTGAACCGCACCGCCATAGCTCAGGCGCTTTCTGTTGCATCTGGGGATATTCTTGGCGCGATGGTTATAGGAAAACAATAGCACATTTGGAGATTAATAGCATGGGAATACCTAAAATAGCCTTGGGCGCTTGGGCCTGGGGGTCAGGAGCCTTTGGCGGCGGCCATGTATTTGGAAACAGCCTTACGGAAGATGATTTGCAGCCTGTCTTTGATAAGGCGATGGAATGCGGCTTAAACCTTTGGGACACTGCGCCCTTTTACGGCGAGGGTAGCTCTGAGCGCATTTTGGGAAACTTTATAAAAAAGATAGATCGAAAAAGCGTTATAATTTCTACAAAGTTTTCGCCTAAGATTGCCACGGATTCTCCTACCGCCATGCAGGATATGCTTGACGGCAGTAAGGAGCGCCTTCACGCTGACGTGATAGACGTGTATTGGATTCATCATCCCCTCGATGTTGAAGGGTGGACGCCGCATCTAATTCCAATCGCAAAGAGCGGCCAGATAAGGTCCATAGGCGTTTCAAACCACAATTTGGCGGAAATTAAGCGTGTAAATGAAATACTTAATCCTGAAGGCTTGAAGGTTTCTGCTGTGCAAAATCATTATAGCCTAATTCACCGCAGCTCAGAGCGCGCGGGCATTCTTGATTATTGCAAGGAAAACGGCATTGACTTTTATGCTTACATGATCCTTGAGCAGGGTGCACTTTCAGGAAAGTATGACGAGGAGCATCCGTTTGCCGAAGGCACAATGCGCGCGCAGGCTTATAACTCCTGCCTTAAAGAGATTAAGCTCATTGTTGATGAGTTGCGCGCAGTTGGCGAAATGCATGGCGCGAGCCCTTCTCAAGTTGCAACCGCTTGGGCAATCGCTAAGGGCACGCTTCCCATTATAGGCGTTACTAAGGTGAGCCAAGTTGAAGAAGCCTATGCTGCAACGCAGATTAAGCTTGCGGAAGATGAAATAGTGCGCCTTGAAGAGATTGGGGAAAAGACAGGCGCAAGCGTCCTGCGGCACTGGGAAAAGGATATGGAGTGAGTCGGCCGTTGGCTAAAAGACTCATTTTTCCCCTATGTGCAGCGTTTTTTGCCTTGGCAGCGCTTTTTGCCGCAGAGGGGCAAGCAAACTACAGGGGTGATAAGACCATGAAAATAGCAGTTCAGGCAGGCGGCAAAACCTTTTATGCCGCCCTTGAAGACAATGTGGCTGCAAGAGCCTTTGCTGAAATGCTGCGGGATGCGCCCCTTTCTGTAGGCATGAGCGATTACGGCGGCTTTGAAAAGGTGGGCTCTCTGGGGAGGACGCTTCCAAGTGAGGATAAGAGCATAACTACCTCCGCCGGCGACATTGTTTTATATAATAGAAACCAAATTGTAGCGTTTTACGGGTCAAATACTTGGAGCTACACAAGGCTTGCAAGGATAGAAAACCTTGCAGGCTGGCGGGAAGCCTTAGGTAGCGGCGCTGTAACGCTTACCTTTTCGATTGCGCAATAAAACTAAAGGGCACAAGGCGTAAAGGCAAAAGCCACTGCATTACGCCTGCCTTTTTCCGCAAGCCTTTGGCACCAGCTGAAAAAGGCTTTTGACACTCACAGCAAAACTAACAGCAAATACTCTATTCTCACACCAATTTTACTATTTTTGTAAAATATAATTGACATTTTCTGTAAAGCAACGTGTATTTGCGTTAGATATTGAGCGGGAAAGATGGCGGCTAAGCTTTTGCGCAAAAAGATGCACGACTTGGACTTGAGGATTATCGACTTAGCAAAATACATGGAGATTTCAAGGCCCACGTTGTACAAGTACATCGAGCTCTACTAGGAGGGCCACAAGGAGGGCATAGCGCCAAAGGCCCTTGCCGTATTTGACTACATAGAGGAGAGCGGCGCGGGCAAGACCGACGTTATCAAGTTTGTTGTCAACAACGTGGCAAAGGAAGATGACACTTTGAGCGAGGAGGAGCGGACGCGCCTCGCGGTAAGGAGCTTGCTGAAATGCCAAAGCAAGGGAAAGGAAGACTTTATTTGCGCCCTTATCGCTGACAATTTCTTTGCCCCCGTGCTCGGATACCTGCTGCGGTGCCGCGAGATAGCGGGCAAGGGGGCCACTATCGACATGGAGCGCAAGCTTATAAAGCCTTTGGAAGAGTTGTACGCCGCAATAGGCTACAAGATAAAACAAAACAAGTAGGGCTAATATGGCTAGAAGGTTTGTCAAATTTCAGAATTACAGGAATATCTGGGTGAGCAATGACGGGGAGCGCTTTGAGAAATTCTACCTTAACTCGTCTTTGGAAAGGGAGAACATTGGAGAGCTTATAATACTGATAGGCGAAAACAATGTGGGCAAGTGGAATATTCTAGATGCACTGTCGGTGATCAAACGGCTGGAAAGCGGGGAGAAAATACCGCTTGCCTTGAGCGACGCGCCGGACTTTATGGACTACGAGGACTGCAAGCCTGAAATCAGGCTGGTGTACGATGACGTTGACGGCAAAAGCTATGACGTGCGGTATTTTCTAGACTATGAGGGGACTGCGCAAGTCGAGACGAATCTTGAGCTAGATAGTGTCTACACGAGATTGCGTTAAAATGTCACACCAGATAGCAATGCAGCGAATTTGAACAACCGCCAAGAAGGAAGACGTGTTCTTGGCGTATCTTGTTGCAATTCCCCTCCAGCG
>CAYYCW010000004.1:0-27857 GCA_964470435.1 uncultured Treponemataceae bacterium | reverse complement strand
GCCAACCTTTACGCCGCCCGCGTCAACAACGGTGTTTTCGCGCTTAAACTCGCGCAACGCCATCTTATATGGCTTTGAAATGGGAATCACACGCTGCACGCCCGCCAAAATCTCAATCTCGCGCAAGTCAACGCTTAAGCGCCTTTGATAATACATGAATGGAAAAGCTTTTAGATTTTTACCATTTAAGCATCTTTCTGAAAGCTCAGTTTTATGCTAGATTTTGCCTATGCGCTCACTCTTTTTTTTCCTTTTTTCAGCTGCTATGTTGGCAACTATCCCGCAAAACATAGGCGCGGCGTCCCCTTTCAAAATGCAGGCAAGTAGCCAGCCGCAACAAATAATTCTTGCGGGCGGAAAAGACGGCCTTTTTAGCATAAAGAACGGGGAGGCAAGGGCTTCTCTTATTTGGCAAGATAGCGCTGTAAAAAAGATAATTAGGGCGGATGACTTTTCTTCGCCTGAGCATAAAAGGCAGGGATGGTATTTTTTAACGGATAATGGGGTGTTTTTTTCTGGAAACCTAAGGCACTTTGAACCAAGAAACTTGGGGCTTCCATTTAGGACTCTTAAAACATACGAGGACGGAAAAACAGCCTTTGTGCAGCAAGTGGAAGAGCTTTTTGACCTTGCTGTTCTTAAGGGAAACCCTAGCGTGCTTGTTACAGTAACCACAAAGAGCGTCTTTCTTTCTGAAGACGGTGGCCTAAGCTGGCGTTCGCTTGGAAGAAGCGCCGTAACCGAGGGAATAAAAACTGCTGCCCCGGTCATGTTGACGGACAATTCAGGCGAGCGAAAGCTTGCAGTTTTTATGTCCCATCCTATTTACGGTGTTTCCTACATTTTTCCAGGAAATGAGAATGCCCGCTGGACTGACATAAACGCAGGCCTTGAAAAAATGCCCACAATGGACTCTCCCGATGAGGTTGCCTCTTTTGCCGTTTCAAAGGAAGGAAACCTTTACGCGTCGCAGTCCTTTATTCCTGCCATTTACAAACTAAACTGGCAAGAAAAGCGTTTTGACCAAATTTTGCGCACAAAGAACGTCATAAACACCTTCGACGGCCTTTCTGTTCAGGGCGAGGGAGAACAGATTCGCTTTTTTTTCACTGCACTTAACTCCCTTAAGGTATTTTCGCAAAGAGAAGACGTTAAAGACATAAGCGCGTGGAATAGAATTGCTTCCAGTTTGAAGGGCAATATTGAATGCATTTATGTGCCGCCCTCAGAAGCAAGCGCAGCGCTTGGAGGCAATCTTGAAGAAGGCGTTTCGTTTTCAAAGATGTGGCTTCTTAACCCAACCTCTCCTGCAAATGAATATACCAAGCGTGCTGCTGGCAAGAAGGGCATTTACATTCCTGTTTGGCAAGCTACAACTGATGCAGGCTTAAACGCTCACCTTGAAACTATAAGGCGCAATAATCTTAACATGCTTGTCATCGACATGAAAGATGATTATGGAGTGCTTCGCTACAACGCGACGGATTCGCTTGTGCTGGAAAAGGGTGAGATGGGACGCGGCATTCAGCTTGAAAGCTTTGTGCAAAAGGCAAAGGCTTTTGGCATTTACCTTGTAGCGCGAATTGTTGTCTTTAAGGATAGGGAGCTTTACAGATACGGTGGCGGAAAGTACGCGGTTTGGGATAGAAGGGAACATACAGCCTGGCGCGGCTATACCATAAGCGCAGACGGTGCCACGCGTAACTATTACGACGAGTACTGGGTTGACCCCTATTCTGAAGAGGTGTGGGAATACAACGTGGCTGTAGCGAAGGAGTTAGTGGCAAGGGGCTTTGATGAAATACAGTTTGACTACATTCGCTTTCCCACGGATGGCAGAAACCTTGACGATGCTGCATACCGCTGGCAAAGTAACGGCATGGATAAGGAAAGTGCGCTAATTTCATTTTTAGCTTATGCACGCCAAGAAATACGCGCTCCAATTTCCATAGACATTTACGGCGCGAACGGCTGGTACAGGACGGGCTCGCGCACGGGGCAGCATATTGAGCTTATTTCAAAATACGTTGACGTAATTTGCCCTATGTTCTACCCAAGCCACTTTGAAAACGGCTTTTTAGCGCAAGAGCCCGCGTCACAGAGACCTTACCGCATTTACTACTTTGGTAGCTGGCGGAACACCATAATAGCCGGCAACAACGCAATAGTGCGGCCGTGGGCGCAAGCCTTTTACCTTAACGTATCCTATGACAGGCAGTATTACAATGAAGATTATGTGCAAGCCCAAGTTTTTGGCGTTCGCGACTCGATTAACCTAGGCTATACTTATTGGAACAATTCGGGAAGATACACGGATTTAAGGCCGGATTAGCGGCAAGGGTCTTTTTTTGTAACTTATAGGCAGCAATAATTCCTTTAATTAAAAAAAACATCTTGCATGTAAGTGAAAAAAGCGAAATTTCCCACTTGAAAAAGAAATAATATATGGATATTATGTGTAAAATAAATGCGCATATGCGTGCTTAAAAAATATTTATGAGGAGCTTTTTTATGAAAATGAAGAATGCTGTTTTTGCGTTCCTGTGCTTAGCTATATGTTTTTCAGCTTTTGCGCAGAGTACAGATCCAGAAAGAGCTATCATGGTTGCTGCTAAGGACGGCGACATTGAATGGCTTCAGGATCTGATTTGGGATGATGGTGTAGATGTCAACACCACTGACTGGCAGGGGTATACACCTCTTATTTGGGCAGCAGAGTACGGCCATGCGAATGCTGTTGATGAGCTGATTGCAGAGGGTGCTGATGTTTTAGCGCAGGATGACATTGGCTATACAGCTTTGATGAGGGCTTCAGCAGAAGGCTGGTATGATGTTGTTATGCTTCTTCTAGGCGCTGGAGCCGATGCTAACACAGAGGCAAGGTTTGGTTATACCGCTCTTATGTGCGCTTCAGAAAATGGTCACTTGGACGTTGTCCAAGCCCTTCTAAATGCAGGCGCAGAAGTGAATGCTCGCGAGTTAAGAAATGGCAATTCCCCATTAATGCTTGCAAGCCAAGGCGGCTATCTTGATGTTGTGCTAGAGCTTCTAGATGCTGGCGCAAGGCTTAATTCCCGCGCGTATGATGGCTCAACCGCAATGATGAAAGCAGCACGTGGTGGATACGTAGATGTTGTTGATGAGCTTGTAGCTTATGGCGCCAATGTAAACGCGCACAATATAGAAGAATTCACGCCATCAGATTATGCTGACCGCTATGCTCAAGACGATGTGTACATGCTCCTTCAGGAATATGGCGCGGATACTCAACAAGCTGTTAGCACTTACTCTTCTGCATCTTCATCTGAAGATGATGCGTATTACGGAGATGATGAGTATTACGATGACTATGAATAATAGTCTGTAGTTCTTCTTTTAGAATAAAACAGCTGATAAGGTGTTAAGCCTTGTGCAGCTGTTTTTTTTTAGCCTTTATGCTATTCTTTTTCCTATGCCGTTTGAAGGTACCGCCTTAAGGAGAAGGCCTCAGCGCTTTGAAGACCTGATAGGGCAGGACTTTGTTGCTGCAACCTTGCAAAAATCTATTGAGGCAAGAAAAATTGCCCACGCTTATCTTTTTGCAGGGCCAAGGGGTTGCGGCAAAACCACTTCAGCTAGAATCCTTGCCAAGGCGCTTAACTGCGAGACAGGACCCACAGCTAAGCCTTGTGGAGATTGCACTGCTTGCGCTGAAATTGCAAAAGGCGCAAGCCTTGACGTAATAGAAATAGACGGGGCTTCAAACACAAGCGTAAACGACGTGCGCCAAATAAAGGATGAAATTCTTTTTCCGCCAAACGCCTGCAAGTATAAAATATATATTATAGACGAAGTCCACATGCTTTCAACGAGCGCCTTTAACGCCCTTCTTAAGACAATAGAAGAGCCGCCGCCTTACGTTATCTTTGTATTTGCTACAACAGAGCTTCACAAGGTGCCAGCTACAATAAAAAGCCGTTGCCAGCAGTTTAATTTCCGCCTTGTGCCCGTAGAACTCCTTAAAGAAGCACTTGAGCAGGCGGCGGCCGAAAGCGGTATTGAAGCTGAAAGCGAAGCGCTTTACTGGATTGCCAGGCAGGGAAACGGCAGCGTCCGTGATTCCTACATGCTCTTTGACCAAGTGGCGTCTTTTTCTGACGGACATATAACGTTTGCTAAAATACAGGATAAGCTTAAAATTGCAGGATTTGACGAAGTAAACGCTATTGTAGAAGCGTGCGCAAAAAAGGAAGCTGGCGCAGCGCTTTCCATGCTGGACAACATTTTCAATGCAGGCATTTCCGCGGAGCAAATAATAAGCGACTTTGCTGAATACTTTAGGAATTTGCTTTTTATTAAGGCAGGAATCACAAAGGAAGCTATTTTAGGGCAAAGGCTAGAACGCTTTTCGCAAGAGGTTCTAAAGGCTTGGGGGATAAACCAGGCGGAAAAAGCCCTAGAAATAATGCTTAACCTTTACCGCGATGCGCGCTATTCGCTTGACACGCGTTGCGAGCTTGAGCTTAGCATAGCAAGGCTTTGCTGGCTTTCTGACTATGTTAGCCCTGAAGACTTGAAAAAAGCCTTTTTAGCCGCTAGAGACATTATAGCAAAAGGCGGAATCCTTCTAGAACAAAAAGGGAAACCATTGCTCGCAACGCCAGCTGCGGAGCCTTTTCCACCTATAGAACAGGCCTCTAGCTTGAATAAAGAAGAGGCGGCTATTGAGACTGAAAAGCCGCATACCGAAATATCAGGCAATGATAATGCAGCGGATGTGAAAAGGCCTGTAGCGTTACATGAGCTTCCAAAGGCGCTTTCTGAATACTTTTTGCATACGAAAGCAATGATTTCTGCGCTTTTTTCCCAAACTGAAAACTGGGAAAAAAACGGCAAGGACATATCGTTTTCTATTGGCAAGCTACTTTCTTTTAAGCAGCTTGAAAGTGAAAAAAGCGAAATACAAAATGCAATTAGAGAGCTTTTAGGCGAGAATGTAACTCTTTCTATAAAAATGGAGAAATCTGCTGAAAGTGTTTTAGAGACTATGCTTCCGCCTGAGGTTGAAACAGTGTGCTCCGTTTTTAAGGGCAGCATTTTTAAGCAAACAGCGACTTTGCAGCAAGACTTTTCGGAACAGCAAATAGAAGATGATGAAGATACGGAGGAACTATGAATTTTAACCCGTTTGACCTAATAAAAAACGCAAAAGCAATTCAAGAAGAAATGGAAAAAATGCAAGAAGATCTAGCTTCACTCTGCATTACGGGCTCTTCTGGCGGCGGCATTGTGCAGGTAACTGTAAATGGCCACTTTGAGATTCTTTCAGTAGAGCTTGATCCAATAGCTGTAGACCCAAGAGACATTAAAATGCTTCAAGACTTGATTGTGGCAGCGCATACTGACGCGATGGAAAAGATAAAAGAAGAAATAAAGGTAAAGGCCGGTAATATAGCTTCAATTCCAGGTCTTAGCGGAATAGCGCCCAGCCTTTTTACTAACTAAAGCCTGCTTTTGTCTATGAACGCGCTTGACAATGTAATAGAAAGCTTTTCAAGGCTTCCGGGAATAGGCAAAAAAAGCGCTTCAAGGATTGCGCATTTTCTTTTGCGGCAAGATAAAGCATTTTGCCAAAGTATTGCTGAAGACATAGCTGTCCTGCATGAAAAAATACGCAAGTGTAAAATTTGCGGTTCATACACTGAAGAAAACACTTGCGAAATATGCTCAAACCCCATGCGCGAGCGGCAAACTCTTTGCATTGTGGAGCAGCCGCAAGATGTGCAAATAATAGAGGCAACCCGCGAATACAACGGGCTATTTCATGTTCTTGGCGGCGTAATTGCACCGCTTGAAGGAATTGGCCCTGAAGAGCTTAACCTGCAAAGAATTGCAGAAAGGGTGCAAAGCGAAGGCATACAAGAAATTATACTCGCTACAAACCCTACAGTAGAAGGAGACACAACAGCCTTGTATATTCAACGCATGTTGCAATCTTCAAGCGTTAAAATAACAAGGCTTGCGTCTGGAATACCAGTAGGCGGAGACTTGGAATACGCGGACAAGCTTACGCTTGCAAGGAGCATACGCGGGCGCACTCCATTATAGTTTGCCCCCGCCTTGCAGATTCCTGCTTATCGCTTAATCTTTCTAAAAAGATTTACCATCTCTATAGCTTCTTGGGCGCAGTCAAAGCCCTTGTTACCGCTCTTTGTGCCCGCGCGCTCAATAGCTTGCTCAATATTGTCTGTTGTCAAAATCCCAAACATGACAGGCATTCCTGATGCAAGCGAAATTTGGGCAATTCCCTTTGAAACTTCAGCGCAAACATAGTCGTAGTGGCTAGTTGAGCCCCGTATTACAGCGCCAAGGCAGATAATGGCGTCAAACTCGCCTGATTCGGCAAGCCTTTTTGCGGTTACAGGAATTTCAAAAGCGCCTGGAACCCACGCAAGCGTAATGTCATCATCGTTTGTGCCATGCCTTAAAAGGCTATCCCTAGCGCCGCTTATAAGCTTGGCTGTAATAAATTCATTAAAGCGTGACGCCACAATGGCTATTTTTAGTCCCTTGCCGTCATATGCGCCTTCAAGTGTTTTCACTCATAACTCCTTTTATTCCTACTAAAAATGCAAATAGTGCCCCATCTTAAACTGCTTGGTTTTAAGATATTTTAGATTTTCAGGGCTTTCGTGAATGTCGATTGGAACGCGCTCCACAATATTTATGCCGTATTCATCAAGCTCGGCTATCTTTTCAGGATTATTCGTAAGCAATTTAAGGGAAACAGCCCCAAGATGCTTTAGAATTTGCGCACCAACGCTGTAGTCGCGCAAGTCAGGGGCAAAGCCAAGCTTTTCGTTAGCTTCCACTGTGTCAAGCCCCTCTTCTTGAAGCTTGTAGGCGCGTATCTTGTTAAGAAGCCCTATGCCTCGCCCTTCTTGCCGAAGATAGACTATAACGCCGCGCCCTTCTTCGCGAATCATCTTCATGGCGCGATGAAGCTGATCCCCGCAGTCGCAGCGCAGTGAGCCAAACACGTCACCTGTAAGGCATTCAGAGTGAACACGGCAAAGGACAGGCTTTCCGTCAGTAATGTCACCCATGACAAGGGCTGTGTGCTCGTCTCCGTTTATAGTGTTGCGAAAACCGTAAAGTTCAAACTCGCCATGCATTGTCGGAAGGGTCGCCCGCGCCACCTCCTCCACAAAGTTGTCATTTTTGCGCCTGTATCTCTGTATTTCCCTTATTGTAATGAAGGCCAAGTTATGCGCCTTTGCAAATGCCGCAAGGCGCGGTCCGCGCATCATTGTGCCGTCCTCTTCTAGTATTTCGCAGCAAAGCCCTACCTGCGTCAACCCCGCAATCCGCAAAAGGTCCACAGTAGCTTCAGTGTGCCCGCCGCGCTCAAGTACTCCGCCCGCGCGCGCTTCAAGCGGAAACATATGGCCTGGACGGCGAAAATCCCCAGGGTTAGAAGAGTGGTTAGCCGCCATACGCGCGGTAAGACCCCTTTCAACAGCAGAAATCCCCGTTGTAGTGTCCTTGTGGTCAATGGAAACAGTAAACGCTGTTTCATGGTTATCGGTGTTAGTTGGCACCATTTGCAAAAGCCCTAGCCGCTGTACATGGTCACGACTCATGGGCATACAAATAAGCCCGCGCGCCTCGCTTGCCATGAGGTTTACAATTTCAGTAGTGGCAAATTGCGCTGCGCAAATCAAGTCGCCCTCGTTTTCCCTGTCAGGGTCATCGGTTACAAGGATACATCTTCCTTCCCTTAACTCTTGCAAAGCCTCTTCAATGCTGTTGTATTCTATGCTCATTTTACATTACTCCTTATCAATAAAGATTTTTGTGTTTTTATTTCCTTTTTACAAAAAGCCGTTTTCCGCAAGCATTTCAAGCGTGAGCTCCGAGCCTTCCTTTGGCTGCATAAGTCTTTCGACATATTTGGCGATAATGTCAGTTTCAAGGTTGAGCAAGTCCCCAGCCTTCTTTTCCAAAAGCGTTGTAACTGAAGCAGTAAAAGGAATTAGGCTTACAGTGAAGCTTACAGAATCCACAGCGGCAACTGTCAGGCTCACTCCGTCAATAGCAATAGAGCCTTTAAGCACAATGTAGCGAAGAATTTCCGCAGGCGCGCCAACAGTCATTAAAACGGCGTTGCCTTCAGCCTTAAGGCGCAAAACCTTGCCCGTGCCGTCAATGTGCCCCGCTACAATGTGGCCGCCAAACCTTCCGCAAGCAGGCATTGCGCGCTCAAGGTTTACGGCATCGCCCGCGCGCAAAAGCTCTAAAGAGCTGCGCCGAAATGTTTCGGGCATTACATCGGCTGTAAAGACATTTTCGCGCGGCATGATGGAAACCGTAAGGCAGACACCATTTACAGCCACGCTGTCACCAAGCGCAATGCCACTAAATATGGCGGGGCAAAAGACTGAAATGCGGCTTATAGCAGAACTGCGCTCGACAGCTTCCACGCGCCCCTTTTCTTCGATTATTCCTGTAAACATAAGCTAAAAAGCTCTTTTTACGCAGGAAGCGCGAAGAAAGGGTAACTAAATATAAAAAGAATGAAAAAAACAGCTAAAATATGGTTCATTCAATATCCTCTTTCATCCAGACTTTACTGTCGGCCCCGGATTTGCACCGGGTCTGCTTAAAAGCTCGCGGGCTTAGGCTAAGAAGCCTTTACCGCCGGTGGGGAATGGGCATAAGCCTTCACCCCGTCCTGAAGACTTTCCAAGCCGCCATTAACTAAGGGCAACTACACTCATAGTGTATCATATAGAAGAGTTTCGAGCAAGAGGCAAAATTCGCTAAAGGCAAATAAAAAAAAGATGATGATTGATGCAAAAAAAATGACAGACGACGACCTGCGAAACGGCAAGTGGACAGCTTTCCGCTGCCAGCTTGAGCCTTTCCACGCTCCTTGCGACCGCATTGTTCAAACACTTCAGACACATTTGCTTAGGCACTTCAGGGGCAAGTGTTGGTATTCAGTGCTGAGCACTGGGCAGCCAGTATTTACAGTTTTGCGCAATAAGTATAATATTCCATAAGCACACAAGGAGACTCTATCCATGAAAATACGAACTCGTCTTGCAGCCACAGTTATAGTGAGCTTGATTCCAATGTGGATTGCATTGGTTATAATCACTGCAACGGGCATGGCTTCAGATAGGCAAAGGGCGCTCGTTTTAATAGAAGAATACACAACGAGCATTGCAAGCAGCGTTTCAACCTTCTTTACCAATGCTAGGGATGCTGCAAGCCATCTTGCCCTTATGCAAGGCGAAATGATGCCCCGATGGAGTGATGGGGGCAAGCAGCTATTTACCAAGTTTGTTGAATTAAATGACTCCATTCACACTATAACGTTTGCGGACGCAGACGGCTACTATTACACAACCGCCGCGGGCATAGGAAACCCATACCAAGGCGGAAGGGCGACTGAAAACAATGAGCTGCCTGACGCTGCGCCTCTTTCCATTGCGGATTCAAATTATTTTCGTACCCTTGTTACAAACAACAGCCAAGCCTTGCCTTTAACTATTGTAAACGAGCCCATGGTCTACCCTGGCTTTCCTATTGTCTGTATTTTTACAAGTTCCGCTGTCATACATGAAGGCCGCGCGGCAGGCCTCGTAAGCGTAACGCAAACGCTTGCAGAGCTTTCAAACCTTTACACTAGCCTTGCTGCAAACTTTATGGACAGGTTTGGCACGCAAGCTAAGATGCATATTCTTTCTAAAGGAGAACAACTAGTTTCTTCACTTAGGTATAACAAGGAAGAGAGATCATATACAGACGTTCTATTTGGAATAAAACAAATTGTGCTTGCGGAAACGTTGGGGGCGGAAGCCATTGAAGCCTATAAAGGCGCCGCAGAAAGCGAAAGCAATGTGATTGCAGCTAAGCTAGAAGGAACGGATTGCTTTGTATCTACTGTAAGTATAGCAAACACGCCGTTTGCGCTTTGCTTTGCTGTGCCACAAAGCTATATGCTTCCCACGTCGCGCAGCATGTTAACCACAGCAATAATTCTTTTTTGCATAATGACCTTTGGAGTGGCAATTGGAGCAGGCATTGTAACAAAAGCTGTGTTTTCTTCCCTTTGGGGTATGGAGAATGCGATTCAAGAGATTGCGGAAGGCGGCGGCGACTTGACTGTTCGCCTTGACGAGGAAGGAAACAACGAAATTGCTGCCATATGCTCTGACTTTAACCGCTTTATTAGCACTCTGCATAGCATGATTGAAAACGTAAGCGAAAGCGCCTTGTCTATGGAAGGAATATCTAAAGCGCTTACGGCTAGTGTCACTTCAATTTCCAATGATGTTTCTACAATAACGGCTGATGTTGAAAACTTAGGCTTTGTGGCGGAAGAGCAAAGCTCTTCTGTTACTGAAACTTCAGCCACCATTACCCAAATCGCGCAAAACATAGAAAGCTTGAGTGCCCAAATTGAAAGCCAGACAACCGCTATTTCAGAATCTTCCACGGCGGTGCATGAAATGGTTTCAAACATAAACTCAATTTCAGAAAATGTTTCAAGTGCGTCTACAAGCTTTGACAAGCTAAAGGCTGATACGGTCAACGGCAGGGAAAGCATAACCAACGTACAAGAGCTTGTAGGAAAGCTTTCATCGCAGTCAGATTCGCTTCTAGAAGCTAACAGCGTTATTGATGCAATAGCTAGCCAGACTAACCTTTTAGCTATGAATGCGGCAATTGAAGCAGCGCACGCAGGAGAAGCTGGAAAGGGATTTGCCGTTGTCGCGGAAGAAATAAGGGTACTTGCAGAAAATTCAGCTGAACAGTCAAGGTCAATAGCTGATGTTCTTAATGACGCGGTTAAAGCTATTAGAAATATAGCGGCTGCTGCAAATACCGCTGACACGTCTTTTGATTCCATTGTTGCACAGATTGATACAGTTACAGGCCTTGTAGACGAAATTAACTTTTCCATGAGCGAGCAAAGCGCTGGTAGCCGCCAAGTGCTTGCAGGGCTTAGCAATATAGAAAACATTACAACGCAAATACGGAATGGCGCTATTGAAATGAACACAGGCACTGCGTCCATCCTTAAAGAGATGAGCCGCCTTTCAGATGTTTCGCATGCGGTGCAAGAGCGTTCCGACTCCATTGCCCGCGCTATTGAAGCTATAAATGGCTCTGTCGCAAAGATCGCACTTAACAGCAGCTCAAACAAGGAATCGATTGGCGTGCTAGTCAATATAACGTCCAAGTTTAAGCTATAAGCTAATCTCTAAAAAAAATAAAAATGCAAAGGCTAGTCTCTTCCTATTAAAAAAATGTAAGCTTCAGTGTACAATCAAAGCTCTATTAAAATTTATTAGGAGCATAATTATGGAAGATTTACATAGAGCTTTTGAAATGACAATGCAAGGCTATTCCACCTACAATGAGGAAATGCCTGTTTTGCAAGAATTTGTGCTTGGATACCGCTGGCTCATGGCGGTGGATACTAAAAATAAACTTTCGCTTGCATTGCGCGTAGGCAAAGAAAAGAGCGCAGAAGAATACGAAAGCCTAATGCGCTCTATGATTGGAAAAACTGCGGAAGCTTGCCTTAAAGAGATTTTTAGCTTAGGCGATTCTGGCTTTCGCGTAATTGCGGTAGCTCTCTTAAATTTGCTAAGCAAGCCTTTTAACACGCAACAGCGCTTGCTGGAGAAGGGCATAAATAGAAGAGAAGGCTTGAATTTTCCTTATGACGTTAGCAACAAGAAAGTAGGGATTGTTGGCTATGGGCTTTATAATAACTTTTTCCTTGGAAAGTGCTTTGAGTTTCACGCTTTTGACTTGCGAAGCCCTAAGGAAATCTTGAACGCGCATATTCAAAAAGATACGACGAAGATATACCCTTCCGGCATAGTCTGGCATTTGGGGAAAAGCGCTACAGAATTTCCTGAAGCACTTGCAGAGCTTGATGTTGTTGTAATGACAGGCTGCACCATTGTAAATGACACATACCGCGACATTCTTAAAGCTTGCAACAAGGCGGAAATCAGAGGCATCTACGGCCCAAGTTGCGAACTCTGCCCTGAGTACTTGTTCAATCTTGGATATAACTACATTTTTAGCGCTTCTGTAAATGACAAGGAGCCGTATTTTAGGGAAGTTTTTGCTCCACGCCCTGCAGGAAATGACTTGTCTTACATGGAGCAGTACGAGTTAACTCGCATAGGATAGGCAAGCGGAAGCAATAACCAAAAGGCGATTGTGCTTAAACTCCGCTTATTCCCGTTAGTGCAGACTTTAGCACAGCAAGCCCTGCGTCAATTTCGGCATCCGTGATGACAAGCGGCGGAACAATGCGCAGGGTTTGCGCCCCCGCCGTAGAAATGCAAAGGCCTTTGGGGGAAACCTCAAGGCACGCCTTTTGCACATCGGCGGCGGTGAGGCTCCCTTCAATGTCAACGCCTATCATAAGGCCGCGTCCGCGCACAGCCTTTACGCAGGGAAGAGCCCAAGAAAGGATTGCAGAGCGCATTCTCTCGCCTGCCTCGCGTACACGCTGCAAAAAGCCTTGTGCTTCTAGCGCGTCAAGCACCGCAAGGCCGGCAGCGCAAGCAAGCGGATTTCCGCCAAAGGTAGATTGGTGGTCACCCGCTGCAAAAACGCCAGCTGCTCGTCCTCCAAAAAGGCAGGCGCCCATAGGCACGCCGCCTGCAATGCCCTTTGCAAGCGTTACAACATCAGGGTTAAGATTTAAACCCTGAAAGGCGAACAAGTGCCCTGTGCGCCCCATGCCGGTTTGCACCTCGTCCACCATAAAAAGTGCGCCGGCAGCGTGCGCCGCCCGCTCGCATTCTTGCAGCCAGCCGTCGTCAATTAGGTTTATGCCGCCTTCGCCTTGAACAAGCTCAACTAGAACAGCGCACACGCTTCCATCTATATATTTAAGGTCATCGTAGTTGCCTGCGCGGATTGCCTTAAAGCCTTCTGGGTACGGCGCAAAGCATTCAGGATGAAAGACTTCTTGTCCCGTCGCTGTAAGGGTGGCAAGAGTGCGCCCGTGGAAGGACTTTTCCAGCGTGATAATTGTGCGCCGCTTACTCGCGCCGTTTTTGCTCGCTTCTTCCCCATGCGCCAAGAGATAGCCGTACTTGCGGGCAAGCTTTATCGCGCTTTCGTTTGCTTCAGCCCCAGAGTTGCAAAAGAAAACGCCTTCCATGCCCGCAGCCTTAATAAGCCTTGCAGCAAACTCCAGACCCTTGTCAGAATTGTAATAATTTGAAACATGAATTGCCTTAGCCGCCTGCTCACTAATTGCCCTTACAATCGGCGGGTAGCCGTGGCCTAAGCAATTCACCGCAATGCCTGCCACAAAGTCAATATATTCCTTGCCGCCAACATCCGTTAGTGTTGCCCCACTGCCTGAAGCAAAAACAACGTCAAAGCTTCCATAATTGTTAGCAATTTGCCCCTTATTCATTTTTTTATCCTTTTGTGACTAGACAATCATTGTACCGACACCGCGGTCGCTAAACATTTCAATTAAAAGCGAATGCGGCACCCGCCCATCTATAACGTGGGTGCGGGAAACGCCGCCTTTAAGCGCACGAAGACAACACTCAATCTTTGGAATCATGCCGGAAGAAATAACGCCCGTTGCCACCATAGAAGGAATTGCCTCTTTTGCAATTTGCTTTATTAGCGTTTCTGGGTTAGAAACATCTCGTAAAATGCCTGGCACGTTGGTAAGCAGCACAAATTTTTCTGCATTCAGCGCCACTGCAATTTCTGCGGCGGCAGTGTCCGCGTTTATATTGTAGCAGGCGGGGTCGTCGTCCTCGCCTAGGGCTACAGTGGAAACAACGGGAATAAAGCCCTCCCCAAGAAGCGTTTCAAGGATATTTGGGTTTACCGTTGTAATTTCGCCTACAAGCCCTAAGTCCACACCATCTTTTGCAAACTTTTTAGCGCGCAAAAGCCCTGAATCAACGCCACTCACCCCAACAGCGCGGCCACCACATTGCATAAGAAGGCTTACAATGTCCGAGTTAAGGCTGCCCGTCAAAACCATTTGCACAATGTCCATTGTTTCGCTGTCGGTGTAGCGCAAGCCGTTAATAAACTCTGGCCGCTTGTTGAGCTTTTCTAGCATTGCGTTTATTTCAGGCCCGCCGCCATGCACAAGAACAACGCGGATGCCTATTGTGTTAAGAAGCACAATGTCGCTCATGACAGCGCGCTTTAGCTCTTCATTAAGCATTGCGTTGCCGCCGTACTTCACAACAACAGTGCGACTTACATATTGCTTAAAGTAGGGCAGGGCTTCATATAGGACACGCGCCCATGTTTCGTTATCCATAAGCTTTGTCTGTTGAGCAGTTTACTGGCATTTCTTCTATATCATATCGGCGATATTTGCAGGCGTGAATACGCCCGCCTCTCCTCCCCTAAGAGCGGTACTCGCTGTTTATCTTCACGTATTCGGAGGTAAGATCGCAGCCCCACGCCCTGCCTAAAGCTCTGCCATCCAAAAGGGAAACAAGAATGATAACCTCGTCCGCGCTCAGCACAGAAGAAGCGGCATCCTCGTCAAAGAGAATTGCAACTCCTGCCCTGCACACGTCAACCTCGCCATTTTTACTCTTAAAGGAAATAGACACGCCACGAGAATTGAACGCAGCCCCTGAATAGCCGAGCGCGCATAGCACCCGTCCCCAGTTGGCATCCCTGCCAAAAAAGGCTGCCTTTACAAGGTTAGAAGAAACGACAGCCTTAGCCATTTTCTTCGCGTCCTCTTCCGTAGCAGCGCCTTCAACGCGGCATTCAATCAATCGGGAAGCACCCTCCCCGTCTGCGGCTATCTTTTTAGCCATTTCCTCATTAAGAATATTAAGCGCAGTTAAAAAAGAGTAGTAGTTGCTGCCTTTTGTCGTTATTGGCGCGTTGCCCGCAAGACCGTTTGCAAGAATGACGAGAGTGTCATTGGTGCTAGTGTCGCCGTCAATGCTTATGCAGTTGTATGTGCTATCAGCACTCTCACGCAGCGCAGCATCAAGCATTTCAGCGCTAATAGCGCAGTCAGTCGTGATAAAGGAGAGCATAGTTCCCATATTGACGTGAATCATCCCCGATCCCTTAGCCATTGCCCCTATTGTAATGGGGATGCCTCCAATTTTCGTAGTTACTTGGCCTTCTTTATAAACAGTGTCTGTGGTCAAGATTGCTTGCCGTGCCGCCTCGTGGCCTTCAACAGAAAGGGCCGCGCAAAATTCGCTCATATTTTCTTCAAGCGCCTTAATAGCCTCTTCTGGCATTTGCTGGCCTATCACTCCCGTTGAGCAAACAAGTGCCTCATCCTCTTTAATGCCAAGCGCCGTCGCCAATGCGCCAGACATGCGCAACGCGTTCTTTCGGCCTTGTTCCCCTGTACAAGCATTAGCGTTGCCCGAATTTGCAATGACCGCGCGCACCTTATGCCGCCTCTGCATAGAAAGCTTTACCGGCTCTGCCTTTATAATATTTTGGGTAAAAATGGCTGCTGACTCGCACGGCACGTCAGATGCAATAATTGCAAGATCGTCCTGCCCCGACTTAAATCCGCAGCAAAAGCCACCCGCCTTAAACCCGAGAGGCGCCGTAACGCCCGCTCCTTTTTCTGTCTCACTCATAGGATGTATTCTATAATTTTTCAAAGGATGAGGCAACATAAGTCCTAGCCAATAGTCTTGCAAGCTCGAAAGAGGTTCCTCACAGGGAAGCCATAAGCTATAAACAAACAGCCAGAAACCGTGTGATGTAAAGCAAGGAGGAACTGTACGCGATTTTCAGAGAGCAAGCTTGGGCTTTGCACAAAATCGGCTTAAAACTCTTGCTGCCTTGTAGCTTACCCTAGATAACTATATACTTAAAAACACATCTATCATATTAAAGAGGAAATAAATGAAGATCGAGACACAATGCTTGCATGAAGGATATTCACCAAAAAACGGGGAGCCTGGAGCACTACCCATTGTTCAAAGCACAACATACCGCTTTGATTCTTCAGTGCATATTGCGCGTCTTTTTGATATGCCAACGGAATACTTGTATTCGCGCTTTGCAAACCCGACCTGCGATGCGGTGGAAAAGAAACTTGCAGCTCTTGAAGGGGGAGTGGGAGCCATGCTTACTTCAAGCGGGCAAGCCGCAACCCTTATTTCTATTTTAAGCCTTTGTTCTGCGGGGGACAGTTTTGTTACAATCAACTCCATTTACGGCGGCACGGTGAACTTGTTCGCTGTAACGCTCAAACGCTTCGGTATTGAATGCATTTGGGTTGACGGCGATGCTCCCGAAGAAGAAATCCTTGCAGCTTGCAAGGAAAACACAAAGGCTATCTTTGGCGAAACACTCACAAATCCTTCTGTGAGCGTTTGCGACATAGAAAAGCTAGCTTCCGTCGCGCGCAAAAGGAATATTCCGCTAATAATAGACAACACTTTCGCGACGCCTGTCCTTTGCCGCCCGTTCGAGTGGGGCGCGGACATTGTGATTCATTCAACGTCCAAGTACCTTGACGGCCACGCGCTGCAAGTCGGCGGCGTTGTTATCGATTCAGGCAAGTTTGACTGGAAGGGTGCATACGAAAAGACAGGCGCATTTGCCGACTTTGTTAAGCCTGATGAAAGCTACCACGGTGTGATCTACACCGAAGCGTTTGGGGATGCCGCCTTTATAATAAAGGCGAGAATGCAGCTTATGCGCGACTTTGGCTGCTATCCTTCGGCGCACTCGGCGTTTTTGCTTAACATTGGCATTGAAACCCTACCTTTAAGAGTAAGAAAATACTGCGAAAACGGCTTGCAGATTGCGCAATACCTTAAGCAGCGTTCAGACAAGATTGAAAGCGTGAGCTATCCCGCCCTTCCTGACGACAAGTACAAGGCACTTGCGGACCGCTATATTCCTGACGGCGCAGGCGGCGTTATAAGCTTATCCATCAAGGGAGGCAGATCTTCCGCTATGAAGTTTGCAGATTCCCTCACGCTAGCTTCCCGCGAGGTGCACGTTGCTGACATTCGCACCTGTGTTCTACATCCTGCAAGCACAACACACAGGCAGCTTACATACGCGCAGCTTAGAACCGCGGGAATAGATGCCAGCATGGTAAGGCTAAGCTGCGGCCTTGAAAACGCAGAAGACATTATAGCCGATATTGAGCAAGCGCTTGCTAAAATATAGCTAAGGAACTTTAGGCTCATAACTCCAAGCTAAAAAGCTGAGTTATCGCAGAGTTTAGAGGCATTTCCGCAGGGGAGCTTGTGGAAACAGGCTATTTATAGCAAATGCCAAATTGTTTCTGCCTTGGCATATTAAATGCCACTTCCCTTTATAGAGAGGATTCATGTTATGGAATATATAAAACTCGGGGAAAGCGGAATTGAAGTTTCCCGCATCTGTCTTGGGTGCATGAG
Organism: uncultured Treponemataceae bacterium; assembly: GCA_964470435.1. Classification (GTDB taxonomy): domain Bacteria; phylum Spirochaetota; class Spirochaetia; order Treponematales; family Treponemataceae; genus Avitreponema. The sequence goes on along the minus strand of CAYYCW010000004.1, from coordinate 10,437 downwards.
CTTTGGCGATCCTTTAAGCAAAATGCACGAATGGACACTTAATCCCAGCGAAAGCGAAGAAATTATTAAACGCGCGCTTGACTTAGGGATTAATTTTTTTGACACTGCAAACACCTATTCTGCAGGCACAAGCGAGGAATACCTAGGTAGAGCAATTAAAAAGAATGCTGCAAGAGATAAGGTTGTGCTTGCCTCAAAGGTTTATTTTAATGAGGGCGCGCTTTCAAAGGCCGCCATTGAACGCGAAATTGAAGGAACCCTTAGAAGACTTGGCACGGATTATATTGACCTTTATATAATACATCGCTTTGACTACAACACCCCTATTGAAGAAACAATGGAAGCGCTGCACACCCTTGTAAAAAAGGGGATGGTTCGCGCGCTTGGCGCTTCTGCAATGTATGGCTATCAGTTTTACAATATGCAACTTGCCGCTAGGGATCGAGGCTTTACTCCCTTTGTTTCTATGCAAAATCATTATAATCCGTTTTACCGCGAAGATGAGCGAGAAATTATCCCTCTTTGCAAGCAGATGAACGTAGCTCTCACGCCGTATAGTCCCCTCGCTGCAGGTCGTGCTGCTCGCTCCACTTGGCAAGCTGATACAATGCGTAGTCGCACAGACAAGGTTGCTAGGGAAAAGTACGATTCTACAGAAGAAGCTGACAAATTAATAGCCGCGCGAATAAATGAACTTGCGCAAAACAAAAGCGCTACAATGACCCAAATTACCCTTGCTTGGCATTTTGCCAAAGGCATGGGCTCTCCTGTAATAGGCGTTACAAAGGCAACGCAACTTGACGATGCTATAGGAGCATTCAATATAAGCCTTAAAAGTGAAGAAATTGGATATATTGATGAAGCATATACCCCACACAAGGTTATGGGTGCGCGTTAACCTTGTGCATGAATAGTGCAAAAAGGGAGATCACAAAGAGAAGGGGAATCTTTAAAAAAGCTTCCCCTTCTTGTTATACCGCTTAACGGTTAATGTTTGCATAAGCAATGCTAAAGTAATTAAGGCTCAGCGCTCCTATTTCAATAGCCCCAGTTTCAGGATTATATGTTCCTTCACGACGTTCTCCTTTAATGCTAGGTATTGTAAGTATTGTATCTGGCAAAATAAGATTCGGATCGTTCGGGTCAGGAAGGAGATTCTTGTTTGCTTCATATAGCACTGTCCAGTGCATAGGATCGCCATAAACAGCTGGATTTTCAGAAATAGTCCAAAAACAGTCGCGTGTAGTTTCCCATGATCCAACACGGTAAAAGGCAGGCAGAGTAGAAGTATTGCTAGCTGGTATAGTTACTGCCGCATCCCTTGCCGTAGACACTACATTCGATTCTACACCCATGTTAAGATAGTGACCAATAGCTTGTGTAAATTCCCTCTGTGCTTCCTTTAAAGCTTCTGTCCCTCGCTCATAAGCCTCTTCTCCTCGGGTATAAGCCTCTTCTGCAGCACGCCATTCGTCTGGCATATCTATATTCTTTCGCTCATAAACAGCTTCGCCTCTCATACGTCCCGCTTCATCTTTGAGTGCATCTAGCGTGATATTTTCAGGCGCAACAACTACTGCAGGCGAAACTTCAGTCCCTCCGGCTGAAGGAGCATCCTCATAGCCATAGACTGAAGAACGTCGCCTTAGCGGATGAGCACTTTCAGTATATTCTTGCATTTCATCCGCTTCATCTGTCATGAGTGGATCTTCATCCACATAAGAAACTGCATCCTGCGGCTCTTCTTGAGGTGTGCTTGCACAGCCTACAATTAATAGACAAAATATCAAAGCCATTGCTGCATTGAATACATACGGCATCTTTTTCATTGATACTACCTCTATTATCATTTTGTCTTATAATTCATAACATATTTTTAGCTATATTTCAATAAATAAATTCAAAAAAAAGGGGAGATTTATGCAATCCCCCCTTTTTTAGCAAAGAGACTTACCTAGCTTTAGAGATTATTTATATCTCCGTACTGAACAGCAACATCGTAAGTACCCTCACGGGTTTCACCCTTAATGCTAGGTATCTGAATTAAAGTACCTGGCAAAATCAGATTAGGATCTTCTGGATTAGGGAGAACATCCTTATTGGCTTCGTAAAGCCTTTGCCATTCATTAGGATTCCCATAAACAGCAGGATTAGCTGCTATGTTCCAAAAGCAGTCACGGGCACTATCCCATGATCCAATAAGATAGGACGCAGGAAAAGTCCCAGACGCCGCTACAGGCTCAGCAACAGGCTGCACGCCCATTGCCAAGTAAAGCTCAATAGCTTGGCTAAATCCACTTTGCGCTTCAGCGTCATCTGTCCCGTAGGCTAGATTTCCGCGATCATAAGCTTCTTCTGCAGTACTCCATTCATCAGGCATTGACTGGTCATAGCCATTCTGAATGGCTTCTGCCCTTAGTCTTTCCGCTTCAGCCCTAAGAGAGTCAAGGGCTGAATCTAAAGAAGCATCATCCGCTTCAGATTGAGCTTGCGCCTGTTCAGCCTCTCCTTGCTGGCGTGAGCAGCTTACAATTCCAAAGAAGAAAGCAATAGCTATAAGCAAAGAAAAAATTTTTTTCATAAGTTTGCCTCCAGCAATTCAAGAGCTTGGTTTTAACGATCGTTTATGCTCCCATAGTTAACAGAAGGATCATACAGCCCTTCGCGGTACTCACCCCTTATGCTCGGAATCCGTATTACAGTACCTTCTGAAATTATATCTGGGTTATTTGGGTCGTTAAGAAGATTCCTGTTTGCGTCGTAAAGGACTCTCCACTGGAATGGATCATTATACACAGCAGGATTAGCAGCTATATTCCAGAAACAGTCGCGAGCGGTGCTCCATTCTTCAACTTTGTAAGATGCAGGAAGAGGCGGCAAGCCATCCCTTCTTGCTACATCACTTGAGCCAGCACTTGTTCCAAGTCGCTCAAGACCTCTATCATAAATATCTTGATATATGTCAAGCGCCTCAAATGCAAGCACCTTTGATTCATCATATTCATCCTGATATTTTTCAGAAGCTTCCCTGAATTTTGCTTCAGCCAATGCCAATGCTTCAGGATCTACGCTATTAAAGCCATTTTCAGAAATCTGCTGCCTTAACTTGAGAATATCCACGCTAGCTGCAAGTATTTCAAACCACGTTAAAGCTTTATTAGCTTCGGCAAAAGCTCCTTCAACATCCCCTGATTCATATACAAGATCATACGACCTTTGCACTGCCGCATCTGCCTCTTCAAAGTGTTCAGGGAACTGTGCCTCTGCACCTGCGCGAGAAGCTACCATTCTTGCATTTTCTATTTCGTTGTGAAGAGCCACTAATTCAGCTGGAATATCTGCAGCTGCTGCCTCTTCTTCATCACATTCAGCTTGTGCAGCTTCTATTTGCCTCTGAGCCTCAGCCCTTGCAGCTTCTACTTGCCGTTGTGCCTCAGCCCTTGCAGCTTCTACTTGCCTCTGAGCCTCAGCCCTTGCAGCTTCTGCCTGCTGCTGAGCTTGCCTCTGAGCCTCAGCTGCTCTTGCAGCTTCTGCTTGCTGCTGTGCTTGTCGCTGCTGAGCTTGCTGCTGCTGTTGCTGAGCTTGACGCTGCTGCTGCTGTGCTTGACGCTGCTGAGCTTGCCTCTGCTGTGCTTGACGCTGCTGAGCCTGTTGCTGTGCTTGACGCTGCTGCTGAGCTTGCCGCGCTTCACCAGCTTGACGCTGATCTCTTCTTTGTGGCGTTGCTTGTTGCGGAGCGCGTTGCTGGCGAGACTCTCTCTCTCTCGACTGCTCTGCTACTGCAGCCTCAGCTTGCCCGTCTTCTACAGCTTGAGCTTGAGCCTCTTCAACTTCTTCTAGCATAAGCTCTTCATCTTCTGAAAGGCTTGCGCAACCTGCAAGCCCAACAACAAGAGCTACTCCAATAAGTAAATAAAGCAATCTTTTCATTAATAGACTCCTTATATTTGATTTTGAGCAAAAGCATACACTTTTTTTTTATAAGCTGCAATAAGAACTTAGTATAAGTGTAAAAAAAATTAGTTTAAAAAGGCTTTAAAATATACTTACTTTTTTTAGCGAGATATTTTTAGCAATAATCCGAACTTGCTTTTTCACAATTTTTGCTTAAAAGCTTATAGCTAACTCATTGCTCTACCCCATACGCACAAACTTAGAAAAACTCACCGCCAAGGTATTTTTCTTTTTTGGACATTTCATATAAAAAGCGTATGTTTTCTGGCTCAAGGCTTGTAAAGGCAATATTGCAAAAAATTAGCGCACTGCGGAAAATTCTTAAAACAGCGCTGCACTCGGCCCTAATTTTTCTAGGGCCAAAATCCACGCGGAACCTGCCCTGCTGCGCGCTTTCCTTTAGAGCAATTATCCTTTCTATAGGCGTTAAGGTCGGCTCTTCTTGCAGTCGGATTATTTTGGAATTTTTGCGCTGATATTCCCTTTTTCCTAAAGAAAAGAACAATGAGGCTGAAGAGGCTGGAAAGCAAGTAAGGGCTGTCCTGTGGTCAAGGTAAAAGAGAATGCCGTTTCCGCCTGAAACCGCGTAATCTTCCAGGCTATCGCTAAAGCCTTCATTGCTTGTGGCGAATTGCAAAAATTGCGCTGTACGCCCCCTAATATCAGCTGTATCAAGCTGGAAGCTCTTGTGCATTCTAACGCTTAAAGAGCCCGCTAACGCCACCCCGTTTAGCAAAATATTTCCGCGCACAGAATTGGAAAAAAAGGATTCTCCGTCCACGTAAAAAAGCCTTGCGGCATGGCAACACAGGCGGCGTCCCTTGCCGCTTTCTTGAAAGTAAATTTTGCCTGAAAAGCAAAGGCTTTTTGTATTATAAAAAAAGAAAAAGCTGCAAGGGGCTCCTTGCGGTATTTTATTTTCCTTAAGAAAGGAAGCGTCAAAAAAAAATAGCCTTGTCTGCGGGTCGCAGCTATAGCGCTCAGGCTGGCAAACCGCGCTGTAAGTAAAGGATCTAGCTTGCACTGAAATCCTTAAGGCGGGCTTGACTTGGGCTATGCAAGAAAGTATGTATTCAGATTCTAGCCTGCTTAACGGCTTGTTCATAGGAATCTTCGTCAAATATTATGTCAACCGTGCGCCACTCGCCTTTTTCAAAAATGGCTTCCGCCAAGGCAAAGACAGGCTCTTTTATGCCGCTTTTAGCGGGGAAGATTATCTTAAAGGAAGCGCGGGCGCTTGTTGCGTCTGAGGATATGATAACTCCTGCAAACCAAATATCTTCAATATTAGGAAGGCGACGCATCATGTATTCAAGCAAGATAGGTATAAACGCTGAGCTTGAAGCCGCCTTTATTGCGGAAAAATTGCGGCTTTTAAGACTTGATGCAATACCGCTAAAAAGGGCGATAAGTTGGGAAGGAGCAGAGGAAAAGTCAAGGCTGCCTGTGTCAGGAAGGATTGCAGGCGCTTTCTTGTCTGACATTAGAGCGGCAAGCGGAACTGCAGGAAATGCTTCGTCATCTTGGCTTAATGGGGAGTTTTCTTCAGAGTCCGCTTCTGAAAGCTGCATTCTACGCACAGAGCGGCCGGCAATCCCTCCTGAATCGGATGAATCTTCCGCTTGCTTTATCCAGCCGAATGCGGAAAAGCGCTCTTCAGCCTTGCTTCGCACTGTTTGCGAAAATGCAGATTGGCAAAGAATAAGAAAAATGATAGCCGCTCCAAGCAAGACAGCGAGCGCGCGCAAGTTTTCTTTTTTTATGGTAATCACTATGAATTCAAAATCGGGAAATTTTGTCATTAAGGTTAAGAATTATAGCAATACAACGGCTTATGGACAACGCTGGGGCAAAGGGGTAAAATCGCCATTGGAGGAAATCGCATGACATTGACAGAAAAGATATTGAGCGCGCACCTTGCCAATGCGGAAAAACTTCCGCCGCGCGGTGAAAACTTATCCATTAAGATTGACCAAACACTTACACAAGACGCGACGGGCACGATGGCCTACCTTCAGCTTGAGACAATCGGCATTGATCGAGTAAAGACGGAGCTTTCCGTCTCCTACATTGACCACAACACGTTGCAAGAAGACTTTAAGAATATGGATGACCACCGCTACCTCCAAAGCGTGGCTGCAAAATACGGAATTTGGTTTTCGCGAGCGGGGAACGGCATTTGCCACCAAGTACACCTTGAACGCTTTGCGGAGCCTGGAAAGACGCTTTTAGGCTCCGACTCGCACACGCCAACGGCGGGCGGCATTGGAATGCTCGCCATTGGCGCGGGCGGCCTTGACGTTGCAGTAGCCATGGCGGGCGGGGCATTTCACCTTAGCATGCCGCGCGTTTTCGGCGTACGGCTAACGGGCGCGCTAAGGCCTGGCGTTTCCGCAAAGGACGTTATATTAGAGCTTTTGCGGCGGGAAAGCGTAAAAGGCGGCGTTGGCGCGGTTTACGAATACTTTGGGCCAGGAGTAGCCTCTCTTTCTGTGCCGCAGAGAGCAACAATCACAAACATGGGGGCTGAGCTTGGCGCGACTTCAAGCGTTTTCCCCGCCGACAGCGTTTGCGCCGAGTTCCTGAAGTCCGTAGGCCGCGCGGACGCCTTTAGGGAAATAAAAGCCGATGATAACGCCGCCTACGACAAGGTTATAGAGATAGACCTTTCAGCATTAGAGCCCCTCGCGGCCATGCCGCATTCGCCGGATGCAGGCAAGCCGGTTAAGGAGCTTAGCGGCAAGAAGGTTGACCAAGTTATAATTGGCTCTTGTACAAATAGCTCCATTACAGACCTAACAGCCGTTGCAGAAATTGTGCGCGGTAAGCATATAGCGCCGGGCGTTGAGGCGGGCATTGCACCAGGCAGTCGCGCCACGCTTTTGCGGGCGGAAAAGTCAGGCGTGTTAGGAGAGCTTATACGTGCGGGCTTTAGAATTTTAGAAAGCGCCTGCGGGCCTTGCATTGGAATGGGATTTGCCCCCAATTCCGAAGGCGTTTCCCTGCGCACCTTTAACCGCAATTTTAAAGGAAGAAGCGGCACGCCTGATGCGAGCGTTTACCTTGTTTCCCCAGAGACGGCTGCTGCCGCCGCCGTTACAGGCGTTATCACTGACCCGCGCGAGTTCGCTGACACTCTCGCCTCGCGGCATTTTGAGGCAGCTCCCTTTGAAAAGGATGACGGAATGCTGATCGCGCCCCTTCCGCTTGAGGAAGCTACAAAGGCCGAAATTGTCAGGGGACCGAACATAAAGCCCTGCCCTTCAGCGCCCGCTCTACCTGATTCCCTTGCGTTGCCCGTTTTGCTAAAGGCAGGCGACAATGTTTCAACGGATGACATTATGCCTGCAGGCGCCAAGGTTTTGCCTTTTAGATCAAATATTCCTGAAATTTCCAAGTTCACGCTTGAGCGCATTGACCCCGCCTTTTACGACCGCGCGAAGGCTGCCAACGGATGCTTTGTGCTTGGCGGTGAAAACTACGGGCAGGGCTCATCTCGCGAGCACGCGGCCCTTGCCCCAATGTATTTGGGCGTGCGCGCTGTTATCGCCAAGTCGTTTGCCCGCATACACAAGGCTAATTTAATCAACTATGGCATTCTTCCTCTGGTTCTAGAAAATCCTTCAACTTACGATTCTCTTAATCAAGATGATGTGCTTGAGCTAAGCGGCATAAGGAGCTCCCTTGAAGAAGGCGGAGCATTCAAGCTAAGGCGCGCTTCCGACGGCCTTTGCCTTGAAGCTGTGAATGACTTTGATGAGCGTTCCCGCAAAATCCTTCTTGCGGGAGGATGCGCCGCATACACAAAAGGCGGCGGCCTTTAAGCGTTGGGGATAATGGAACAGGTTAGCGTTAGGCGATTAGCTTTAAGCGGAATGGCGCAAGAAAAAAAATCTTGATAAGCGCAGCTTTCTGCTGTAGACTTGAAGAATAGGGGGCAGACTGTGAATTCTTGTGTTCAAAATATACATAATATAATGGAAGAGGTTGTAAAGGTGGAAGTTGACAAGCTCTTCTATGCGGCTGAAGCGCATAGGCCTGACTGGCTTTCATGCACTTGCAATCAATGCCGTGGCGATGTTGTGTGTTATGTGCTTAACAAGGTCCAGCCCAAATATGTCCACTCAGGAAGAGGAATAGCGCACTATATTGACGGTTCAAGGATAGAAAAGCCACAGATTAATGCTGATGTTGCTGCTATAGCGCTAGAAGGCATGAAGCAAATTTTACAGAGAAAGCGACATCAAGCCGCTGAAGGCTCTAGCTTAGGCGAAGGGGTCGCTTTAGACACACCTGTCTTTAGCTTTCCTGCAATAACGGGGAGAGTGCTTGACGGGCTTTCTTTTGAACCGCTTACAGGGGCCAGGGCAGAGCTCTATTTGGATGGAGAGCTTTGCAAACCGCTTAGCGCTGCGTGGGAAAATCCCTGCATAACAAATGAGCACACGCCGGGGAATTTTGCATTTTCCGTTAAGCCCTTACCCGCGTCTTTTGCAAATGAGCGGAAGGTATTCGATTTTGAAATTAGAATTAGCGCGGCAGGGAAGGATTCCGTTGTTCACTTTGTAAAAATAGGCGCAACGGGAGGAGACATTGACGAAGATGTGTATAATTCAAGCAACACCGTTGTTTTGCCAGACTTATTTATATTTCCGTCCGAAGATAAGTTTTCCTCCATACAATAACCGCAAAACTTGACAGGATACGCGTTTTTAGCGTACACTCATGCCTTAACGGGATGTCGCCTAGCGGCTATGGCGCCTGCTTTGGGAGCAGGATATCGTGGGTTCGAGTCCCGCCATCCCGAATAGGGGGATCATAGCTCATCCGGATAGAGCAACTGCCTTCTAAGCAGTAGGTAGGGGGTTCGAGTCCCTCTGGTCCCGTAAATCCTTTTATTTTTCAAACACACTCTATTTTGATTGGCTCAATCTTATGTGTGCAGGCGTTTTAGGCCATTTGCATTGCTTAAAGATTTATGCAGCTATAAAGGTATTGGATATTCCCCTGACCGTTCCTCGCCGCGTATATTTCCTTATAAGATAGAAGCTAAAAGGGGATTTAAGAAAATGCACACGGCACTACAAAAAAAGGCTGCCATTGCGGCAGCACTGTTGCTTTCTGCTGTGCTTCTTGTTGCAGGATGCAGGGATACAAACGAAATAGGAGAGGCAACTATGAGAGATGCTCTTCCAGAAACAGAGGCGCAAAATGCCGCTAGACTGGGCACAGGTTCCGGCACAGACGCGGACGCGCAACTTTTTGGGACGGATGGCGAATTCATGTCTGCCTTTTACAACTTTGCCTACGGCGAGGTGCTGGATGAGGAGCGCGTGCAGCTTAATGAAAGGACACGCCACATTGTAATCCTTGCGGGGCTTTTAGGCGCACAAGGCCTTGAGCAGTTTGAGGTTGTGTTGCCAGCAGCTCTCGCTGCGGGAGTTACTCCTGTTGAGGCTAAAGAGATAATCTATCAGGCAACAGCTTACCTAGGCTTTGCAAGGACACGACCCTTCCTTTCCGCCGCAAACAGGGTTTTTGAGGCGGCAGGCATTGAGCTGCCGCTTGAGGAGCAGGGCACTGTAACACAAGAGACGCGGCGCGCACAGGGCAATCAAGTGCAGATTGACGTTTTTGGTGAAGGAATGCGTGAAAACTGGGTTGGCGCTGCGCCGGAACGCGCCGTGATTAACTCGTGGCTTGCTTCAAACTGCTTTGGCGACTACTACACGCGAGGCGGCCTTAACATCCAAGAAAGGGAGCTTATCACGTTCTGCTTTCTTGCCTCCTTTGGCGGCTGCGACCCGCAGGTTACAAGCCACGCGGCGGGCAACATGGCTGTCGGCAACGACAAGGATTTTTTGATCCGCGCCGTGCTCAACATGACGCCCTACATCGGCTATCCGCGAAGCCTCAACGCCATTAGCTGCGTGGAGAACGCCGCGCGCAACTGACACGGAGATTTGAGCGTTAATCAGCTCTTTTCTATTATATAGGAGGAAAAAATGAAATTTGGAAAGATTGCGGCCGTTGCCGCCCTTGTGTGCATCTTTGCGGCGGCAGGCTGCACTTCTACAGGAGGTTCTTCTATGGACGAAAAATCGAATGCCGCGGGCGCGGAGCTCACGGACAAGGAGCTCTTTGACGAGCGGAACGTCTTTGGGCAGGGCGCGCCTAACACTGGCAACGCCCAGTACTTTATCGGCAACTCGTACCTTAATCCGCTTGCGATAGGCGGGGGAGAGAGCCCTGTGTTCATAGCAAACGTTACGTTTGAGCCGGGTTGCCGAAACAACTGGCACATTCACCACGCCTCCTCCGGCGGCGGGCAAGTGATAATCTGCACGGCGGGAAGCGGCTGGTATCAGCTTGAAGGGCAAGAGCCCGTCAGCATGGAGCCCGGCGACATTGCCTACTTCCCCGCGGGCGTAAAGCACTGGCACGGGGCTAAGGCCGACTCGTGGTTTAGCCACCTTGCCTTCG
>CAYYCW010000003.1:27763-30792 GCA_964470435.1 uncultured Treponemataceae bacterium | reverse complement strand
CGACAACAACGACAACAACGACAACAACGAAGAATGACGCTTTCTAAGGCGGTCTTGCCTTCCACCATAGAAGTGGGAGGCAAGGCATACCGCATAAAAACGGACTTCCGATTTATTCTTCTCTTTCTAAAGCGCGTAAAAGAAAACGCCTTAATCGCTGAGCTTGACTTTATCTATTCGCTTGAAAAGCCAGCTGACCGCGCAGCAGGCATTAAGGCTATTCTTGAATGGATAAACCCTAAGCGAGAGCTACCGCGAAACACAGGCGGCTCTAATAGCGAAACCTTACTCGACTATGAAATAGATGCAGAGCTTATCTTTGCTTCCTTTTGGGAAGCTTACGGCATCGACCTTTTCGACCCTGATTTACGCTTGCATTGGTATAAGTTTCAAGCGCTTCTTTTAGGCCTTCATAATACACGCCTAAATGACATTATGAGTTATCGCGCATGGAAGCCTACCAAGAATTGCGGCAAAGAATACAAGCGCGAAATGAGCCGCCTAAAAGAAGCGTGGCGCATTGAAACGCCTTTAACGCAAGAAGAACAGGACGCAATCGCGCGCTTTGACGCGGCGGTGGAGGCAAGTAAGCGTGGCTGATAAAAACGTTAATATAAAGGTTACCGCCGAAAGTAAGGAAGCCGAAAGCTCCCTTAAAAAGCTTACCTCATCAATAAACAAGCTGGGAAAATCCAGCACGATGAAAGGAATAAGTAACCTTTCTAATGCTGTAACGGCTTCTATTGCTGTTTTTGACAAGCTAAAAGTAGCTGTAGAAGGCGTTGTAGAATCTATTGCCGACTGCGTAAACGCTTACAACACGCAGCGCCAAGCAGAAATTCAGCTTGAAGCAGCCGCAAAGAATAACCCTTATCTTAATAGCACCTCAGTAGCCAACCTAAAAGAATACGCTTCACAATTGTCAAAAACGGCCGCCGTTGCAGACGAAAAGCTCCTTCCCGTAATGGCAAAGCTTGCCGCCAGCGGGCGCACAGAAGCCGAAGTAATGAAAATCGTTGCAACAAGCTTAGATGTTGCGGCTTCTGGAACAATGAGCCTTGAAAGCGCTGCGGATGCCATGAATAAAGCCTTTGAAGGCTCTGTTTCTTCACTTCAAAGCGCTATTCCCGTCTTAAAAAACGTAAGCAAGGCGCAGTCAGGTGCGGCCTCTGGATTTTCTTCCATTAGCACAAGCCTTGTAGAAGCTGAAAAATCCGCCATTTCTGCAACAGAGGCAGTGCGTGGCTTAAATACCGAACAAAAAGAGCTTTCAGAAAGTGCAGCTGGCATAGGCACAGCCTTTTCGCAAGCGGCAAGTGCGGCATCTTCTTCACTTGGAGAGGTGGGCAAAAGTGTTACGGCTGCCGTTGACGCTGTAAAAGGCTTAAAGGCAGAGCAAAAAGGCTTAGGCGACAGTGCGGCTTCCCTTGAAGGCGCTTTTAACGCGGCTGCAAAGGGCGCAAGCAAAGTTACCACAAGCCTTGAAGGCGCAACAGCCGCCGCCGCGCAAACTACAGCGCAGGCAAAAGCCTTTACTTCAGAGCAACGCGAAGCCGAAGCCGCCATTGACGATATTGCCGCCGCTTATCAAGGCATGGCGGCAAGCATGGCAGAAGCTTTGGGCGGTGCAGAGCGGCTTAATAACGCAATTAACACTATAAAGGAAGAATTAGGCGCGGCTCTTTCAGGGCCAATAAACGCAGCGCAAAGCATGTTGGCGGGCTTTTTGGAAAACTTTACGCGCGGCATGCAACAGGCGCGGCAAAATACAAATCGTCTTAAGGAGCTAAGCAATAAGGAAGATAAAACCACAGCAGAATCGCTAGAGCAAGCCCAATTACAGCTAGAAAAGTTAGAAGCACAGGCAAATGCGGTAGTAGAGGAATGGAAACGCAACATAGGCAGTTCTACCGTTGTAGGCGTAGAAGAAGCTCTTAAACAATCGCTTGCAAAAGATAAAAGCTATCAGGCGCTACTAACCCAAATCGCAGTTGAAGAGGGTAAAATCCTTGACTTAAAAAAACAGCGGTCAATAGAAGCTGGGAAAGAAGCGGCCGCCGCTTATGAAATGGTGCAGCTTGAAAAGCAGCAAAACGAAGCGCAGCGCCAAGCAGAAGCGGCAAATAAGGCAATAGCAGCCTATCAAGAGCGCGTACGCTTAGAAGAGGAAGCGATCGCGGCTGCAAGGCGCACAGGCGAACAAATAAGCGCCCTTGATGAAAAGCAGCGAATGCTAAACACCAAAGCGTCCGCTTACGTTTCTTTAATGCAAACTGCGCAAAAAGAAGGCATTACTTCTACCGTTTCCTCTTTTAGCTCTAGCGTTGCAAGCGATATACAAGGCTTGCGTAGTCAAGTGGCAGCGCTTGAAGCACAAGAAGAAGCTGCGCGGCTTGCAGCTGAAGAAGCTCGGCGCGCAGCAGAAGCCGAAGCCGCAGAAGCTGCACGGCTTGAAGCTTTACGCCAAGCATACACCGAAGCGCGGCAAGAAGCGCTTGCCGAAGTAGAAGCCGAACGCGCTTATGGCATGGAAGTATCGGAGCTTGAAGAAGCCGAGCGCATCCTTAATGCGCTTGTAAGTGCCGCCGAAGACTTACGCGAAAAAGGCGGCATCGATATAGGAGAAGCCTTTTTTACAAACACGGCGCTTCCTGAAATAGAAAAACAGCGCGAGCAAGTGGAAGCTTTGCGGGCTGAGGCAGAAGCCGCACGTCTTGCCGAAGAAGAAGCGCGGCGCGCAGCAGAAGCCGAAGCCGCAGAAGCTGCAAAAATGGAGGCGCTTTATCAAGCATACGCAGAAGCGCGGAAAAACGCGCTTGCCGAAGTAGAAGCCGAACGCGCCTATGGCATGGAAGTATCGGAGCTTGAAGAGGCCGAGCGCGTCCTTAACGCTCTTATTGCCGCCGCCGATGACTTACGGCAAAAAGGCGGCATCGATATAGGAGAAGCCTTTTTTACAAACACAGCGCTTCCAGAAATAGAAAAACAGCGCGAGCAAGTGGAAGCTTTGCGGGCTGAGGCAGAAGCCG
>CAYYCW010000003.1:19698-27663 GCA_964470435.1 uncultured Treponemataceae bacterium | reverse complement strand
GAAATAGAAAAACAGCGCGAGCAAGTGGAAGCTTTGCGGGCTGAGGCAGAAGCCGCACGTCTTGCCGAAGAAGAAGCGCGGAAAGCCGCCGAAGAAGAGGCGCGCGCCTTGCAGGAACTTCAAGCTTTAATAGAAGACTACAACACAGCAGAACAGCGCGTCCGCGACACAATCAACACGCGGCGCACCGTTGGCAAAGAAGAAATATCAGAGCTTGAAGAGCTGCAAGCTATCTTTGACGAGGTTGTTGCAAGCGCAATCGCTCTTTATGAAAAAGGCGGGATTTCCCTTGATGATGAAATATTTACAGGCGCAAACGGCGTTTACGCAACAATTGAGCGCCTACAAAAAGAAATAGAAGCCGAACAACTGCGCTTGCAGCTTATCATTGACCAAGAAACGCTAGAAGCAGAGCTTCAAGACAAAATAGAAGCCTTGCGTGAAATGCTTGAAGAAGCCGCAAGCCGCGCAATTCCTGCTTGGCGCAATTTAAGCGATGAAGTGCTTAGCTATTCCGAAGCGCTAGAAGAAGTGCGCCACGCGCTCCCCGATGACGAAATTGCAGAGCTTGAAGCGCAGATCGCGCGCGTTAAAGAAACGCTTACATTTGAAGATACGCGCACCGCTTGGGGTAAGCTCTTCGACGAATCAGTAGAAATGGCAGAGCGCGCAGCCGAGCTTGAAATCGCTGCCGAGCAAGCTAAAAATGAGGAAAAGTTAGCGCTTGCCCAAGCTTACTATGAAGAAGCCGCGCGCCTACAAGAGCAAGCGATCAAGCGGGAAAAGGAAGCCGAAAAAGCCCTTTTTGAATACCGTGTGCAAAGCTATGTCGATTTGCTTTCTAAGGTGAATGATATTGTCGGCACAATAACAGATGCGGTTTCTTCTCTTTCAGACACTCTTTTAGAAGCTGCCGAAAATCGCCTTTCAGCCACGCTTGATAACCTAGAAATTGCTTACCTAAAAGGCGAAATGAGCGAGGAAGAATACAACGAAGCCGTCACTAAGGCTAAGCAAGAAAGCGCAAAAGAACAATATAAAATTCAGATGTGGGACTGGAGCGCATCTATCCTTTCGGCTACGGCAAACATTGCGCAAGGTGTAACAAAGGCAATTGCGCAAGGAGGTGTAGCAGGCATTATTACGGGGCTTGCCGTTTCTGCTGCGGGCGCTGCACAGATTGCTTCTATTATTGCAAGTAAGCCCATCCCGCCATCGTTTAGCACAGGCGGCATTGTCGGCGGCACAAGCTACACAGGCGACCGTGTGCAAGCAATGCTTAATTCGGGCGAAATGGTGCTAAACACTGGCCAGCAACGCAACCTTTTTGACAGCATAAATTCAGGGCAACTAGGCTCAGGCGGCGTAAATATCGTTATAAACAATTCTGCCGCAAACCTTGTAAGCGCAGAGCCGCAAATAACAGAAAAGCAAATAAACATAATGATTGACGCGCGGGTAAATGAAAGCCTGCAAAAAGGGCGCTATAACCAAGCGCTTACAATGGCAGAACAAAGCCAGTCGGGTAAATATTACGGAGTTTGATATGGCGCAAGAATGGGATAGCCACGTTAACACGCGCTTTTACGGGCAAGATGGAAGCTATGCAGAAAACACCGAAGAGGTGGAATTCAAAAGCGGGCGAAAAATCTATTATCTAAAAAACTCAACACCAAGCAAAACACACGCGCTGTCGCTTACAGTGGACGATCGCGAAAAAGTGGACGGCAAAACAGAATTTCAGTGGTTTTTGTATTGGTATGAAAACACAATTAAATCAGGCACGCTCTCCTTTTACCTAACCGACATAATCGCCAAAGAAGGCACGCGCGAATATCGCATTACAGAGCCGCCCACTTGGGAAGGCTTAGGCGCAAAAGAAATTGAATTACAGCTGGAGGAAGCGTGAACCTTTGGAAAGAACTACAGCAAGGCGGCGGCTATACTCTCCCCTTTCTGCTTAAATTTTCTAGCCCCGAAGGACAAGAGCCTGCCGCACAGCCAATCTACCTTATAAACGACAACGTAGCGCTAACATATAACGGCGTAACGTATCAGCCTAGCCAATTTAGCTACACGCCAAACGATTCAGGTGAGGGCTCGCTTTCAATAGAGCTTGCCCAAACTGACGGCATAATCGACTTACTAGAAAACTACTATGAGCTAAATATTGAAGTAATCGGTGTTTATTGCGGGAATGAAGTACAAGAACTCGGCAACTTTAAGCACCGATTTGGTACAGCCACTTGGGACGGCAAGGAGCTTCAGATGGAGTTTGAGCAAGACGACCGCCTTACTATGACATTTCCCGCGCTTATTTTCAATAGCTACAACAATCGGGGTAACACATGAAGTATGACGATTTGCTAAATGTGCCTTTTAAGTGGGGCGGCCGAGACAAAAGCGGCTTAGACTGTTGGGGCGTTGTTGTAGAATGCTGCCGCCGCGCAGGAACGCCCGTAGCTGACCCTTTTTCTGCGCGTACTAATGCAGAAATTCCAGAAGCGGAAATGGCCGCCTACATCACGAGTGAGCTAAACGTCCGCGAAATTGACGCACCAAAAGCGGGCGCAATTCTTTACGCTGACTTTGGCGGCACAAAGCACGCGGGCTATTTAGTGAACAAGCGGGAAGTGCTTCATTCATTAAGTGAAAAAGGTGTAAAAATAAGCCCGCTTGCGGCCTTCAAGAAGGCTAAACTTTACGAGGTAATAACTTGACGCTTCTTTTATTCGAACACCTAATCGGAAAGGCCCGCATGGTGAAGGTTAAAGCAGGCACGGCTATAAAAGACGCGCTGCCTGAATACGACCTTGAAAACGCGCTCATTTTTATAAATAACGAATTTCGCGATCCTTCTTATATATTAAAAGAAGAAGACATTGCCACAGTGCGCCTTTGTCCTGGCGCAATGACCGCGTTTGTTATTACTTCTATTGTGCTTGCAGTGGCGGCTGTAGTTACAGGCGTTGTAATAGGCGTGCAAGCATATCAAGCTAAATTGGCTGCCGAAAAGGCCGCCGAAGAACTAGAAAAACTAAAAAACAGCACAAACTCCGATATAGATAATCGCCCGTTTTTGCGGGGCGCAAGCAACACGGTAGCCACAAGCGCAATGCAGCCTTACATTTGCGGCCGCCATCTTTTTACGCCTTATCTTTTGTGCAATCCGTTTTATGAAATATCGGGCACAGACGGCGAAACGCAGCACACCTACACCGTTTTAGAAGCTGGCTTTGGTAAGCAAGTAATCGACCAAGTAGCCATTGATGATATAACGATACTTACCCTAAACGATGACGAGCCGCAAGAAGGCGTCTATCCGCTTGATGCAGGGCAAGTATTTGCAGACGGCGAACTAGAAATAGCGCAAGATGGCGAGCTTTTTAGCGAGCTTGACAAGCTAAACTATAAGGTTGTTTCTACAACCGCAAATGAAGAAGTGCCCCGCACAGCGGATATTGAATCAGGAGACGCTGAAGACTATATCTTTAGTTTAGATGCGCACGCGCGGGACGTTACGCTCTGTATATCATTTACAAGCGGGCTTTATGCCACAAACTCTGACGGCGACAAAATAAGTACAAGCGTAACCATAACGCCGCAATATTCCCTTGACGGCGGTAGCACATGGACTAGCTTTACTTTTTACAATAGCTACACAGAAACATATACAAACACCTTTAGCCGCGCTATCTCTTCTAAAGAGCTGCGCTACACGGGCACAAAGGAATTTAGTCTTTCAGATTATGAAACGCTTTACAACAACGGGCAAAAAAACATTCTTTGCCGCCTGCGCTCATCGGGCGCAAATGATAGCCAAATTTGCAATACATGCTATTTGCTTTTTTATCAGTCTATTTGCTTTGACCCTTCCACTTCATCAAGCCCCGCGGGCACTCTTGATGACGGCGGCGAGGCGGGGCTTTCCAAGTGCCTTGTACTAAATGATAAAGAGCGCGGCCTTTCCACAATGATAGGCTTAAAGGTTGTCGCCACTTCTTCAAACGAAAGCAAGCTAGGCAAAATAAACATTATAACGAATGGCTTAGCGCGTACTTGGGATGGCGAGGCGTGGAGCGATACAAAAGTAAAAACGCGAAACCCCGCAGCTTGGGCTTTAGAAATTCTTACAAGCGATACTCATCCTTTATCTAAATTTGAAGATGATGAAATTGACCTTGAAAGTATAGGAGAGTTTTACGAGCACTGCGAAGAAAACGAATATTATTTTGACTATGTAATTAGCCAGAAAACAAAAAAAGAGACAGTACTAGGATTTATAACGGATAATTGCGGGGCAGCGCTTTACACAGACGCAGCAGGAAGGCAAGCAATTGCGATTGACCGCGTTCAGGAAAACGCGCTTGCCGTATACAATCCGCAAAACATCATTTCCATAGAAAACAGCCGCGAGTTCGCGCGGCGCACTGACTGCCTGCGCGTTACCTTCATTAATTCTGAAAATGATTTATTCGAGGAAGACACATACCTTGTAATGCGCACCGTTGACGGTGTGCCGCTTGAACTAACTGCTGACTCCGTTATAACAGACATTACAACAAGCGGCATAACCTCATACGAACACGTGGTAAAATACGCGCGCCGCATGATGGCAATAGAGAGCCTGCGCCCAAAAACCACTAAAATCGAAGTTGGGCAAGAAGGCGTTTTTTACACGCCTTACGCTAAAGTGCTTATCCAAGATGATAGCTTAAAAATTGGCACAGGCAGCGCTGTCCTTGAAGCCGTTGAATGGCAAAGCGGCATTGCTAAGCGTCTTCATCTAAAAAACACAGTAACAATTGAAGAGGGCAAATCTTACGGCGTTATTATAAACTGCTTTAGCGATGACGGCATTGTGCCTTTATCTGTAAAGGTTTCAGGCGAAGTTGGTACGGTTTCGGTGCTTGATATTCTTTCAGATATTACAAGCACAATTCCTCAAGGAGGGGAAGTCTTAAGCTTTGGCGAGCTTGATGAGACGGGCGAATTTACAAAAATAACGACGCCTTACGTTATTGCAAGCATTAGCCGCTCTGAAGATGGCTTTGCCTTAGAGCTTGCTAATTATGACGAGGCTATCTTTGACACAGGGCCAATCCCTGACTATATGCCAAACATTACGCAAAAGCCCGCAACAACAGATGCCGACGTGCCCGAAGACTTAATAGACCGCGGAGCTCTTCTAGACGCTATAAGAAGCGCTATAGACAGCATGGCAAGCGGTTCGGCAACTAACATCGGTGCGCCCGATACACCTACCCATGTACAGGCGACCGCAGAAAAAGACGGCATAAGCCTTTCTTGTACGCTTGGCATTTTAGGCTTAAGAAACGACATAGCAAGCGTTACTTACGAAATTACAAAAGCGGACGAAAGCGTTATTGAAGTCTCTTCTTCAAGCGCGGCAGCCTTTTATACATTTGACCGCGCAACAGACGGCTACATCGAAGCTGAAGAGCTTATACAATGGAAGGTTCGATGTAAGGCGCTAAACGTTTACAACGGTGAAAGTGATTGGAGCTCAAGCGCAACTGTTTCTACTTCAAGCTATGGCACTTGGGTAGTTTCCGCTCCTTCTTTAAGTGTAGCTGTTTCGGGGCGCACAATTACGCTGACAATAATGCAGCCTACTTTAGCAAGCGGGCGCGAAAGATACGGCACATTTTACAACCGCATTCAAATACAAAAGCCTTCAGAAAGTAGCGAATGGTACAAGCCCGCCACAGTACTTGACCCTTACGCAAGCGAGGATAACTGGAACGAGGGCGAAGGCTATGTTACCGTTGAAGGCACTTATACGCAAACAATGCCGCTTACGGGGCAAACGCTGCAAGACGTAGAAGTTGAAGGCGAAATAGTACAACAATCAAGCCCAGAGGCCACGCTTTACCGTTTTAGGGTTGTTGCTTATAACGAGGCGGCAGAAAGTGAGGCGTCCGAAATTAACGCAACCGCGCTTGGCACAGGCATTCAAGACATTGTGCAAGGCTCGGTTACGCATGACAAAATCTCAACGCCAAACTTGTCAGCTATTAGCGCAAACATGGGCTACATAACTTCGGGCGCGTTTTCAGGCTCGGAGCTTAACTACTGGGCGCTTTCTACCATTACGGGAATGAGCGCACAAGGCATTGCCGACGTATACGAAGGCGCTTTCCGCGTTGGTGGCGAGGATGAATTTTTACTTGTTGAGCCGCAAGTCGTTAACAGCCGCGTTACAGGCTACAAAATGTATTTTAAGGCGGGCGTGTTTGAAGTAACGGCTGAGGCAAGCACAATAAACGGCGAGCTTATTATCCAAGCTTCAGAGGATGCGCTAGACCGCACACGCATAACGCCTACAGGCACATATTTCGAACACAGAGAAACGAGCGAACATTCCGATTGGAGCGTTATATCGCGGATTAACACATCAGGCATTAAGTCGCAGCTTCTTACATCAGAGCAAAGCCTTGTAATATCAAACTTAAGCATTGCAGAGCGCCGCTTGCTTGGCCACGACATAGGGCGGGCTTATCTTTCAGAAGATGCGCGGGTTTGGCACTTTGATTCAGACTTCCTAGACCAAAACCAACAAGAAGGATTAACCATAACGGGAGACGCGCTTTTAGTGGATGGCGAAAGTTACCCTGAATCAGCGCTTGATTTTACGCCTGCCATTCTTGCTGTTTCTCCTTATGCAGAAGATGCAAAAATCGCTTACGGGCAGTTTAGCGCACAAATTAGCCTTGCCGCGACAAACTCGTGTACAGTTGACTTTTGGCTACAGTATATTTGGAATGAAAATCAAGAACTTTTCGACATTGGAAGCAATGCTGACGCCGTACGCTTGGTGGTAGCAAATGATGAATGCTATTACAACGATTATACAGAAAGCCGCGATGATGCGCCTTTTAACGCAGAAATACTTGAAAGCGGGGACGTGGTTGTTTGGAATGAGCCCGCAGAAGCTTCAGCAACAATAGAGCATTACGGTTCAGGTGCTGCAACAGAAAGCGTAACGCTTTCAAGCTTAGGCATTGCCTTTGCTGTAAATGAATGGCTTCATGTTGGCATTGTGCTTTCACAAAGCCTTTTAAGCGTTTTCCTAGACACTGTGCGCGTTGATTTTAACCGCTTTGGCTCTACAGCGCTTGCGCTTGACGTTTCGCTAAACGAGCTTGCGGGCACAGTTATCCTTGATGAGCTTTATATCGACACAGGCGCAGAAGAAGCCTTTGCAGACTTTGCGGCAAACACAGCCGCGCGCATTCCTTGGGGCACGCTTGACCACGAAAGCGCACACTTCATTTTAGATGCAGATTGCCTGCATACCAACATATTCGATTCAGAGATTTTTAAGCAAAAGGTAAAAGAGATTGTGGAGGAAATGATAAATGGCAACAATTGACTGCACGCTTGACGCCTTTATGATTCCTGGTCTGCCAACTTACCAAAATGACTTTGGCACAAAAAAGGAAAGCGGCGTTGGGCTTAGTACAAAAGAATGCGTTGACGTTACAGCAATGCCTTTTAATAGGCAGCGCCCTTTTGAAGTAACTGAAGATAGCACAACTAGTGAAGTGCAAGCTAATTCAGTGTTTAAAATAACGCAAGCTGGCATTACGCTTACGCTTAGTGCCGCCGCCTTTGACGGCTGCAAGGTAAGCATTCTAAACACTTCGGACGGCTTGGTTACAATACAAACAAGTGATGAGCTTGTGCTAGGCGCAGACTGTACGCTTTCTCTTATTTATAAAGACGGTTGGCTTATTGAAAGCGGGGATTATTGCGCTCATGGCTGGTTCCATGTTTACACAGTAGAAGGCTTACTTGCTTGGGTAAAGTATATTGAAGAAGCTGAAGACTATAGCATTTCTTGCGTACTACATAATTCGCTAGACTTAGATGGCATTGAATGGCAGCCTGTAGGAAGCGAAACAAACCCATACACAGGCACATTTAACGGCGGCGGGCAAG
>CAYYCW010000003.1:9862-19598 GCA_964470435.1 uncultured Treponemataceae bacterium | reverse complement strand
TAGCACCACTTACTCAGCTATTGCTTACTGCCTAAATAAAGGCACTGCAAGCGGAAGCAGCTACTCAGGTTATGCGGTGGGCTATCGTAATAGCACAACATACTGCCTTCTTAGCTATAACGTAAACACAGGCTCGCCGTCTAGTGAATCAGGAAACGGTTAAGGGGCATATATGGCAAGGTTTGAAGTACAAGTTGACAGCAAAACATATTTTATAGACACAGAGCTTGAAGCACGCGTGCAAGCTTTAGAGGCTGCCGTTTTAGCGCTTCAAGAAAAAGCGGGTGCGGAAGTCTCCGCAGAAATAAGCGCAAACCTAGAAGCAAGCAAAGCCTTTTTTACTTCTTTAGAAGAAGCTTTGACAAAAGCAGCCGCTTTAGAAGTCGAAGTAAAGGCTGCACTTCAAGCTGAAGGCAAAGAAGTTACAGCAGAAGCTGTTAGCTTAAAACTAGCAGAATTGCACATGGCACAAGAACAGTCCACATGAACATTGCAGAAACAATAGATGCCTTGCCGCCTATTGGTTGGCTTGCAGTCTTTGCCTTTATTGGCGTACTCGCGCTTTTTTTGACCGGCCTTTATCGCCTTTTAATAAAGAAGGAAGTAAGGCTTGGCAAGGTGGAAATTATAACGCCGCAACAACGCAAGCTTTACGAAACAGCCGCGCGCGACTTACTAGAAAACCAAAACGAAAACGCGCGCAATCTTTTATCCAAAATTTGGGTAGATATTTTTGAAACAGGGCGGCGCGTTTTTAGCATAACCAACAAGCAAGAGCTTTATTTGCTAGAAGATATTGCGCGGCTTGTTGGCGTGCGCTTACGCTACGCGGTTCACCTTGACCTTATGCGTAACCACATACAAGAAAAGGGCGAGGTTGACCTTATGCGCTATGCGGACGCAAAAGCTGAAGGATATTACAGAATGGTTCGCGAATACTTACTTAGATATAGAGACCAGCTGCCGCAATATCCGCTTACAGAAATCTTAAACCATATTTCGCGCGAAGAGTTTAAACGGCTTTTTGAAGAGATTTATACTTCATCTTGCAACATTGCAGGAAGAGGAGGAAAGCAATGATTGACGGCGGCTTTTTCCTTAGGGTTGTTGCGGCCGCTTTTGCAACAGTCGGCATTGAAGAATACTTAAAAAACTTCTTTCAACCTAAAAACCTAAAGTGGTACGCAGTTTTAATGCTTCCGCTTGCAGTAGCGTGCTTTTGCGCAGCGGAAATGCTTCCGCCCGCTGTGCTGGGAAGCCTTTTAACCATAGGCTCGGTTCAGCTTTGCTATGAAACATTAATACAAGGCTTTAGAGCATTGATTGATAGAATTTCTAGAAAGATGGAGGAAAGACGATGATTTACAAGCAAAAAATTTCAGGAACACTTCATGATGAAGGCTGCTATTTTTTTGCGCTTATTTATATTGCCGAGCAAGTTTTAGGCCGATCTGTTGACGCATTCGAACTTTATGACATTTGCGTTAACAAAAAAGGCTGGATGAAGTCCGACTGTTACGTTCTTAATCCAGGCGCAATAATGAGCTACCTTTTAGGCAAATCGTGTTCTGTTAGTAAAGTGTGGGATTTAAATTACACGCCTAAATCTAATGAACGCGTAATAAGTTGCTACGAACGCAAAGCTACAGGCGTAACGTATTATCATTACGTTGTAACAGAAAACGGCGCAGTTGTTTACGACCCGCTAGAAACAAGCAATACCGTGAAATTGGGCAGTCCTATAAGTTTGCGCGTTGTTTCAATAGGAGGCTAGGCTTGAATGAAAAGCTTAAAAAGGTTCTTTCTATTATCGGGGCTTTTTTTGCTGGCATTGTGGCAGGCGTTGCCGCAATCTTATTACGTAACAGAGGAACAGCTTCAGACACTAGAGAAGGAATTGACAGTGCAGAAGCGGGAATTGTCGAGGCAGAAGAAGCTATTAGCAGAGCAGGAGACACTATTACAGAAGCTCAATCAGCAGCTAGAGAGCTCGGCGAAGGAGTTACAGAACTCGCAAGCGGCATTGAGCGAATCGAAGGAAGCGTTAAGCGAGGCGAGGCAGTCCTTAAAGAAATCCGAAAACAAAAGCTTAATGACTAAAATTGTAATAGGAGCTGCTAGCTTTTGCGTTGGCCTTGCTACAGGTTTTCTTACAGGCTACTTTACAGCAAACTAAGAACGTGATATATTAAAAAGCGTCTTTCACAGACGCTCATTTAGTGCAAACGCGGTTCCTCCTTTGCCTGCGTTTGCGCTTTTTTCTTTGTTTTTGCGCTAAAATGCAGCATAATTACTCTGTGTAGAATTAGCATTTATAAGGAGGAATTATAATGCTAAAAATAAAAACCCTTTTGTTTGTCGGCGTAGCTCTTTGCGCCATGCTCGCAGTACCTAATGCACACGCCGATGATACACTATTTTTCGGGGCAAACTATTCCCTGTCCATTGCTGACGGGGAAGTCGCCCACGGGCTTGGCGCAAAGTTTTCAGCCATTGGAGAATACGAAAAGTTCAACCTGTTTTCTTCTATTGGCTTTGTTGCGGGGCTTTCAGACAGAGGCGACCTAATTACGCCTGACTTAAGGGCGCTTGGCGTTACAGACGTCGACACGCTAGCCTTTACTGTTCCCTTGCGCGTGGGCTATCCGTTTCTTATTAACGCAACGGAAAACTTGCGCATCGCGCTTATTCCTTCATTAGCGTTTGACCTTCTCTTTTTTAGCTCAAAGTTTAGCCAGTCTCTTTATTCAACTACCCTTGCATATGATTTATCGGGTTGGGGCTATTCGCTAGGCATTTCCGCTAACTTAGGTGTGCAGCACAAAATCGGCAAAGTTTATCTTTGGTATGGCATTGACTTTGCACTTCCTTTTGTTACGGTGGTGCTTTTAAGCGGAGAATATAGCGGATATTCATTTGGCTACAGTGTTAGTGGGAGCGTAACGGATGCCGCCACTATAACGCCTGCTGACTATTTTAGCATAACGATATCGCCCTTTATTTGCGTTGGCTTTAAGCTTTAACTACCGCGCCGTCTCGTAAGCGGGGCGGCCTAGCTTATCTCTTTTGCGCAGGTATTCATACAGCGGTCAATAATATCTCTTAAAACTTCTGGGGAATGGTCTTTCCCGCTTGGCGCGTTTTTCACTTTTGGTGAAGCTGATTCTTCTAAAAGCTCCACATCGCGGAACTTTCCCTTAAAAGAAGCGCGGATTTTATCCTTAAAAATGCAAAGCTCCACTGTTTGGCCGCCGCAAGTGGCGTCTACAACAAATTTCCTATTCATAAAAGAAATAACGCCCGCGCCGTTTGCCTTTCTTGCAAACCTTGAACACAGCGCGTTTGTATAGTCTTCGGGCGGCTTACGCCAAATGCGCGGCTTTTCCACTTTAAGCGCAAACGTGCTATTAAATGCGGGAATAAAGGTTTTAGCTAAAAAGCGGTTTGCTTCTTCTATTGTGCTTATGCCGCGCTGCTTAAATATGTAAGGAAGCCTGCCTTGTAGCGTTTTCCACAGGCGCTCTATTCTTCCCTTTGCTTGTGGCGACCATGCAAGAATTTGTCCTATGCCAAAATCGGATAAAATGCGCTGCCATTGTGTGCGCTTTTCATGAAGGCCTTGCAGCTCTTCTTGAATGGAAAGCTTAGCCTTTTCTTTTGGTGTTAAGCAAAATATAGAAGAGCGATCGGAGTAAATATATTGAGGTAAGCCGTAAGTGGCAAAAACCTGCTCTAATATACTGTAATATCCATAAGAGCATTCATTTTTAGCGATAAAAAGGGCAACAACCTTGTTTGTTGCATCATCTATAGCGCCGTGTAGCGAATAGCGCTCGTTGTTGCCTGCCCACTGAAACCAAGCGTAAGGGGAGGCATCAATTTGAAGCATTTCTCCTTCGCATTCTTTGCGGTGTCGCGGGCGATGCATTTTATCTTTCTTTTTAACGCGCCTTTTTTCTGGCGATGATATGCCAGCGCCTGAAAGAATATCATAAATCGCCCTGTATGAATAGGAATGCCCGTAAAGTTCGCGCAATGCTTGATGAAAATAAGCAAAGTTTACGCCTTTGCCGTTTATGATAAATTCAGAATTATAGATTGATATTATCTTTTCTTTTTCCGCTTGGGGAATAGCGCGCGGGCCTGCTTTGCCTTTGTGCCCGTTTATTAAGCAAGAAGAGCCTTCTGCCTTGTATCGTTTTTTTAGGCGGCAAAGGTGTTCGCGCGTGTAGCCTGTAAATGTTGCCACTTGTCTAAGTGTGTGTTTACCGTCTATTAGTTCTTTTAGGTATTCTTCTAGGCGTTCCCTGTTATGCGGGTGTTTCATAGCATTAATCTTTTCGGAAAAGCTGCCGTACCCGCTTGAGAGAAAAACATATAAGAAAAAGCTATTAAAAGAAGCTAATTATAAAAATAAAGTATAAAAAAAATGCATTAATTTTAAAAAAAGCTATTGACAGTGTAGCCAGCTTCCCTTAATATCAACGTATAGACTGCATTGGTAAAAATCAATGCAGGGCTAAGTGCCGCTATGTTGCTTGTGTCCTGCAACACAGCGGTGCTAGGGCCGCTGAAAGAAGGCATCAGAGACCTAGAAGCTTATCCTTTTTTGCCGCGCCGCTAGTTTCTTTTTTTTCAGGACACAAAGAGACTGGCGGCTCTTTTTTTTATCTCGCCAGAAAGGGGAAGCTAATAATGGCAAATAATGTTTGCGTATTCGATTATGACGGGCTTGCGGGGCTAATCCTTTACGCAGAGGAGCGGCTTTTAGTTGAAAAAGGTAAGTATGAACGCGCCAAGCTTGAAACTGAGTTAAAAGCGTACCGAGAGACAGAAAGCTTGCTTGTAAGCGAAAGCCCTATGTCTCTTGTGTGGGACAAAATCATTAGCAAGTGTTTTTGGGCAAAGCGTGAAGTTGAAGCACAAGGTGCGCCATGCTTAAAGAAAGCAAAGCTTGTTGCTTACTGGAAAGCGCTAGAGCGCGTAAAGAAGTTTTTTGCTTGGCAAAAAGTGGAAACGCAAGAGGGGGCTTAAGTATGAAAATATTAAAAATAATTGATTATCCCCTTACAAAGCAAATACGTGAAACTTACAAGCCAAAGTTGGCAGCGGCAAAAGCTGTCCTTGCCGACGTAAGCGAGGAAATGGGCGAGGATTTTACGCGCCTTAATGAACGCGAGCGCCGCCTAATAGTTGCGGCACTTGACTACTGCCTTAGTAATAGCCGCGATCAAGGCTATGATTTTTTGCGCTCTATTAGCGATATGCCGCTTTTCAAGACTATGATTGCGATGAAAGCTTAAAAAAGGAGGGAATAATGGAAATAAAAAAAGAACAAAATGAGGAAATACGCCTTGCTAAGGCAAAGGCAGCCTTAGCAGAAGTCTTAGACCTCATCATAGAGGCGCAAGACATCTTAGAAAGCGGGCTTCTTTCAGATGAAAGAGAGGCGCTTTTGAAAGTCCATCACAAGCTTAAAAAAGCTAAACAAAAAGCCTACACCGAACTGACTGTTGGCGACATCGCATTTTTTAAAGCCATGCAGTCAGAAGGACATAGTTCTACATTTTCCATATCGGCAAAAGGAGCTCGCAACTAAAGCAAAATGACTGAAAAAATTGAAAAAAAGATGAACATTTACGAAAAGCTAAATGCCGCCCGTCTGCGCTTTATTAACTCAGGCGCTAAAAAAAGCGGCTATAATAGCTTTGCAAAATATCACTACTTTGAATTAAGCGATATTTTGCCAGTCGTTAACAAGGCGGCCGCCGATCTAGGTTTTTGCTGCATTGTGCGCTTTAGGCAAGAAGAAGCAACGCTCGACTTTGTAAGCGCAGAGCCGCCCCATGATTGTATAACCTTCAGTTCTCCTCTTGCTTCTATTGACTTAAAGAACAATCACGAAATACAAAACTTAGGAGCGCTGCAAACATACATTAGGCGTTACCTTTACCTAGCAGCATTTGAAGTTGTGGAAGGAGACGCAATAGACGCAACCACAACGCCGCCTACAACAGAGCAGGCAGCAAAACCAACTGCGCCACAGCCTGCAAAGGGCGCACAATCGCCTACCCTAGTAGAAGACGACATTTTTAAAACGCCTGAAGCGAAAGAAATGCGGCGCATATTGCATGAAAGCTCTTACCCTAACGGGGAATTAATCTTTAGCGCAGATGACAAAAAATATTGGAAGCAAGAACTAAAAGCTAAAGGTGGCTGCGCCGCGCTTGCCGCCTTAAAAGGCTACCTTGTAGCCCGTCTTGATGCACAAAAAGCGGGGGTTATATGAGCGAAATTGCTTCGGGCTTGTGGCGTGCCATATACACAAGAATGCGTACATCGTGGAAAGGAGTGCTTTATAAAGGTGATGTTCTTTTCTTTTGTAAGAACGTTACAGATATACAACCGCGCGAATGGCATAAAAACTGGCACTGTATTGCAGGCCCTTTCCTCAAGGAAGAAGATGCGCGGCAAGCAGCGCTTATAGCGCCTTGGGGCGTAATTTACCGCGATTACGGCTTTAACGGCATTTATCCGTGTTTGCCCAATGGCGCTACGTATAAAACACCAGAAATGGAGCTATGCGAGCGCCTAGAAAGAGAGCAAGAGAGGCACAATGCCGAAAGCGCCTATACCTTTATTGACATGAACAAGGATTAAGCCCGTGAAAGACATTAATAACCTTGTGCTCCTTGGCCGCCTAACACACGACCTAAACGAGCGCTCATTTACTGTAACTAAAGCGGGGCTAGAATGTCTTACCTTCTCCGTTGCTTCAAACTACCCTGTAAAAAACGCTAACGGAGAGTGGGAAGAAGCGGCTTCATTCTTTGACGTTGAAATTTGGGGAAATCGCGCTAAATGGCTTAGTTCTCATCTTTCAAAAGGGCAAGCAGTTCTTATTGAAGGGAAAATACGCCAAGAACGCTGGCGAGACAGGCAAACAGGCTACCCAAGAAGCCGCGTAAAGATTGTAGCGGATGAAATAGGGCTTCTTTTAAGCAAAAGCGAAAGCGGGGCAACTCAAGCTGTAGCTGAAGCTAGCGCAGAAGAGCAAACAGAAGAATTTACAGACGATTGGCCACCATTCTAAAAGGAGGTGCTTATGTGGGTAAAAGCTAAAAAGTTAGTTGAGATATTAAAAAAAATTGATGAAGTGGAAGATAAGGCGGGCATCGCATTTAGCTCTAGTAGCACGGAAGACCTGCAAATAGCACTAGAGCGTATGCGGGAAGTGCGCAAAATTGCTTATGAAATTTTGGAAAATTCAGACTGGGACAAGGAGGAATAGCACATGGAAAAAAACGAAATTATCAAAGCATCTGTTTTCCGCTCACACTTTGAAGCGGCTCTGCGCATAGTTGACAAGGATACGCAGCTTGAATTTCTTAAAGCCATTATCAGCTATCAGCTCTATGGAGAAGAGCCCGAAAACTTGCCAGAAGTGGCTGACGTTCTTTTTTGCGGCATTCTCCCCACCATTGACAAAGAGCTTGAGCTTAAGCACGGCGGGCGACCACAGAAAGAGATTCCTCCAGAAAATGAGATAGAAGCTATGCGCGCTGAACTTGGCAGCATGAGCGCTGTTGCAGAAAATCTTGGTGTACACAAAGCCACAGTTTACAGGCACATTAAGCAAGAAAAAGAGGCTAATACAGAGTGTCGCAAAACTGTCGCATGTGTCGCAAATGTCGCAAAAACAAATATAGAATGTAGAAAGAAGAATGAAGAAATAGAGAATGTAGAAAAAGAGAAAAAAGAAAATAAAAATATATATATAAAGCGTGAGCAAGAAAAAAAAGAACCTGTTCCTTGTGAAGCTCCATCAGTCGAAGAAGTACAGGCTTTTTGTAAAGAAAATGCCTACTCAATCGACATTGACAAATTTTTTGCTTACTACCAAGCCACTAAATGGCATAAAAACAATGGGCAACCAATCACAGACTGGCGTAAAGCCATATCTAATACTTGGGCAATAAACAGCATAACGCCTTCACAACATAAAGCTAGAGCATCGCCTGTTTCGGTACAAAGAGAAAATGCAGGCTGGCATTCAGTCCGAACGGTATTTTAGCTTTTAGGAGGTTGTATGCAGATTAAACATAGCTATGCAAAGATTTTAGAAGAATTGCCGCGAGTTTGCGAAAGACACGGCCCTTATTCGGCCACTCGGTTTGAAACTTTTGGAATTGAGCTTGAATCGCCTTGCCCCGAATGCAATGCAGAAATTTGCCAGCGATGGGAGCTGCAAGAAGCAGAAAGGCTGAGCGCACTTGAGCGGCAGACCTTTGAAAGGCAAAACATAGAGCCTGAATTTTACGGGGCTACTTTGGGCAATTACCAAACCGATTCCGAAGGCCAAGAAAAAGCTTTAGTCGCTGTCTTGTCCCTAGTCCAAAAAAAGCGCGGCTTTGTTGTTTTATCTGGAAGCTTTGGTGTTGGCAAGACGCACTTAGCTTGCGCAGCGGCAAAAGAGCTAGGCGGGGCAATTTACACAATGTTTGAAATATCTATGCGAGTGCGCTGCACTTATGCCCCGCGAGCCCGCGAAACCGAACACGAGGTGTTAAAAGAGCTAAGCGCTCTGCCCTTCCTTGCCATTGACGAGGTGGGACGTAGCAAGGCGCAAGAAGCCGAAGCTAACTGGCTATCCCATATCATAGACAAGCGTTGTGCGCGTTTCTTGCCCACGATGATTTTAAGTAACAAATGCCTTGCACGCGATTTGCCAAAAGAGCAATGGGGTGAAAGCCTAGAGGCTATACTTGGCGATGACGTGGCGCAGCGCATTAAGTCTTGCGGCGTAGTGATAGCGCTTGAAGGCAAAAACTGGAGGGAAACATGAATTTAGCTAAAATATATTACCGCATACGCAATTATTGCGGCTTTTTAGGCATGATTTTGCCGTACTTAGCTCTTTTTTCTGCGGGGCTTGTTTCTGGTAAACAAGCGGGTTGGTGGCACTCAATTTCAGCCACTTACTACAACAGTCCTGCCCTAGTAGCCATACTTACAGCAGCAGCCATCGTGCTTATGACTTATGACGGCTACAGCACAATAGACGAGGTTATTACAACAGCGTCAGGCGTATTTGGCCTTTGCATTGTGCTTTTCCCGTGCTCGGTAGGCTGGCTAGAAGCATCTGACAGAGTGGGCTTTTTCCAGTTTCCGATGAGCACGTCTAACATCATACACATAATTTCATCTGCGTGCTTTTTCGTTCTTCTTAGCTTTAACTGCCTATTCCTTTTCACCAAATACGACAAAGACGTAGGCATGACAGACCAAAAGAAAATACGCAATAAAATTTACATAATTTGCGGGGCTGGCATGATCGCGTCCCTTTTGCTAATCGTTGCGCTTGTTTGGTTTATAAGCTGGATTGTCCTTATTGGCGAAATATTAGCGCTGCAATTTTTCGGCTTTGCTTGGCTTACTAAAGGCGGCGTATTCTTCAAAGACAAGGATACAGAATGAGCGGCTTAGAAGTGGACGCTATACGGCAGGCGGAGCAAATGCTTGAAAGCCAAGAAGAAAAGGCGCTATCCGTCATTTATTCTTGTTGCAAAAATATATCGCGCAAAATAATAATGCGCCATATTAAAGCAAAAGGCTTTGCTCTTACAAATGAGCAAGCAGAAGAAAAGGCACACAATGCTGCCGCCCGCATTGTAGAGCGCTACAAACGCATAAAGGATTTTCGCCTTAAAAAGCCTGTAAGCTATGTTTATCTTTG
>CAYYCW010000003.1:0-9762 GCA_964470435.1 uncultured Treponemataceae bacterium | reverse complement strand
AATGATTAAACACATGTGCCACTGGGTAGGTTGCAGCCGCGCCGCTGAAGGCTATTATTGCGAGGTGCACAAAGACAAAGCCAAAAAGGAAACGAGGCTTTTTGAAGGCACAAGGCGGGGCGTTTCAGCTACATGGCAACATTTATACAACACGTCACACTGGAAGAAAATGCGCAAAGAGTTTTTAGCGGCTCATCCACTTTGCGCAATGTGCGGCAAGCCTGCAAACGTGGCAGACCACATCACGCCACACAGGGGAGCTGAGGCGCTATTCTATAACGAAGCAAACCTACAAGCCTTGTGCCACAGTTGCCACTCAAGAAAGACATTGGCCGAAAACAATAACTTTAACAGGAGGAAAGGATGAATTTGAAAGAGATTGAAAGCGAGGACTTTCCAAATTGCGACTTAGCTTGCGCAAACTTGGGCTTCCACAGGATTTACGCAAGCGGGCAAAACGAGGCTTACAGCGTGTGCGCCGAAGCATTGCGCGATATTCTTGCCAAGCACGGCAATGGCGCGATTCCTGCAAAAGAGATTGCCGCCTTGTTTCACAAGATTGAGGACGCGCGGGCGTTAACCTATGAGACTTCCGTGTCATGAAAACAGTAACAGGAGGGAAGAATGATAACTGATGAAACAAAGATTAAAGAGCTTACGGATTGGCTTTTAAGCAATCCTAATACTACTGTAGTCAATGATTGCGATGCTAGGTTAGGCGCGGAGTTTATTGCCAGATGCATGGCGCGGGCAACGGCTGACAGCGCGGAAATTGTCTACCCGCTTTCGGAGTTCATGCAAGAAAAGGGCATTGCGGATGAGGCGGAGGCGGAAAGCCTTTTTTACGAAATGTTCAAGCAAGCAAACCGTCTTATGAACTCAAACCCTGATGAAGGGCTTTACTTCAATAATTTTGACATGGTGTGCATCAAGAAAGGCGTGAACGAAAAGGTGATTCGCTTTTGTCCTTATTTTTATAAAAGGGAGCAAGAATGGGGAAGAATTTTAAAAGAATGACAGACAGGGACAGGTTTTTTAGGGTTTATGAGCAGCTTGTGTATGAGGAGCATGACGCGGGCAAAAGGATAGGGTTCGATAAAACAGACCCAGAGAATATATATCTTGACGGCTATCTGGACGCGCTAGGAAAGGCCCTTGACTTGCTGGGGCCAGTGCTGGGGCTTGGCGTGAAGTGGTCAGAGGACGGAAAACTAATTTTACCAGGAGGTGAAAATGATACCTGACAAAGATAAGATTAAAGAGCTTGTAGAGCTTTATGATATAACACTCCGACAGCTTCGTTCTTACACAGAGTATAAAACGTACTCTGATATTACAGAAACGTTGGAAAAAGAAATTTACAAGTATGAAAAGTTTGTGCCTTTAGAAGTCTTATCGCGTCTTATTCATGATTTGAAAGCGAAGTATGGGGTAATTTATGAATAGTCCGTTGGGTGTTAGCGATTGATAAGCGGTAACGGCAAGCTTGACCGATAGGGGGTGCTGCTTGCAAAATTTTCAATGAAAGAGCAACCCCCGCACTCCACGCGAGAGAATGTCAGTTTGCGCAATGTCTTAAAGCGCAATGAATAAAACGCAAGGGAACAGAACGAATGAAACAGCAACGCAAATCCAAAGCTAAAAAGTTTGACAAAGGCAAAAGACGCTGGATGCTGCTAGACTGGTGCGCGCTTGAAGAAGTAGTTGACGTGCTAGAATTAGGCGCGGCAAAGTACGGCTCTTACAACTGGAAAACAGGCATAAGCGTCAACCGATACCTTAACGCACTATTCCGTCACCTGACAGCTTACGCATCTGGCGAGCAAACAGACGCCGAGTCGGGCAAGTCGCACATGGCGCACATTATTTGCAACGCGATGTTCATCTTGTATGCGGAAGCCCAGGGTAAAAAAGAGAAATAATGAGACAAAAACCCATAGCGCAAAAAAAACTTGAAGGCACATACAGAAAAGACCGCGACTTAGAACGCGAGCAAAGAGAAGCGGCGCTGTCAGAAATAAAAGTAGTACTCCCGCCTGGCTCAACTATCCGCTGCCCTAAAAGCCTAAAAACAAAAGCCGCCCGCACATTCTTTAGACAGCACACCGCAATGCTAATTCGCTTACAAGTTTTAGCGCACTCTGACTTACCGCAAGTTGAGCGGCTGTGGGTTATTTTTGAAAAACTAGCGCGAGTGCAAGAGTCGCTTATTGAAGCCGACCCGCTCACTGCTGAATTTGAGCGGCTAAGAAACTCTTATCTTATGTTTGCAAGATATTTTGATTCGCTTGCAAAAAATTACTACATTTCCCCCGCCGCGCGCAGCCGCCTTACCATTGACGTACTAAACGCAGTGAAAACCGCTCAAGAAGTACGCGCGGGTGAAGACGCAATCGGCGCTATACTTGCAGGAAGGCAAGCATGAGGGACTTTAAGCAAATCTTAGACGGCTATATTTCGGACGTTGCTGCGGGGCGCGTAGTCGTTGGTACTTGGGCAAGGCGGGCTATTGAAAGGCATAAAAAAGACTTACGGAAAGCCGAAAAAGACGCCTTCCCTTTTTTCTTTAGCATAGAAAGCGCAACCGCCGCCCTTGCCTTTGCAGAAGAGCTAAAGCCCGCCGACCTTAACGGCAAAAGGCTAGAGCTCTTGCCATGGCAGGTATTCTGCATAGCATGTCTTGAAGGCTGGCGGCATAAAAAAGAAAACGCCCGCCGCCGCTTTAGAAGCGCCTACATCGAAGTAGCCCGAAAAAACGGCAAAACCACAGGCCTACTATTGCCGCTCATCCTTTACAACTTCCTAAAGACGCGCTCAAGCGAAAGCTATATAGTCTCTTCCCGCGACGACCTAGCCGAAAAAACCTTTAAGGAAGTATCCGCCATAGTAAGGGCAGACAAGCGCCTTGCTGGTGTGCTAGACTGCAAAAGCCTTACTGTAACCTTCAAGGACAAATCTGACCCTAGCCGCCTAGCCTTCTTTTGCGATGGCGGAAAAAGCGTAGATGGCTTTAAACCCTCATTCTTTTGCCTTGACGAGTATCACGAATACCAAACCGATAAAATGCTTGATTCGCTTTCTTTCGGCATGCGATCAAGAAGGGACGCGCAAGGCGTGATAATCACCACCGCTGATGTTGACATTGCTGTCCCTTGCCACGAGCAACACCTAAAAGCTAAGCGCATTTTAAGCGGCTTGCAGTCTCAAGACGATTTCTTTTGCACAATATACAGCCTTGATGAAGGCGATGATTGGCACGATGAGGCAGTCTGGCAAAAGGCAAATCCTTCACTAGGCGCAATAATCGACCCGCAAGTAATAGCAAGCGATATAGAAAATGCAGAACTCACACCGCATAAAATACCAGAGCTAAAAGCAAAAACATTCGGCGTTTGGGGCGGTGGCGGTGAGCGCTCATGGATGCCGATAGAAGTGTGGCAGAAAAACGCGCATCTTTCCGTAGACTTTGAAAGCTTAAAAGGCGCAGAATGCTTTGGCGGCCTTGACTTAGCGCAAGTGGACGACCTATGCGCATTCAGCCTTCTTTTCATCATAGACGGCAAGCTATACTACAAGCATCGCTTTTATATTCCAGAGGAAACAGTCTTTAAGAGATATAGAAAAGAGAATGTAAACTTTCCCGCTTGGGTTGAATCAGGAATTATAACAGCCACGCCAGGCGCAACTGTAGACTACGCCTACATTGTTCGGGATATTCTAGCTGACGCTGAACAGTATAGCATATTAGGCATAGGTTATGACAAGTGGCAGGCTAAAAACGTAATACACGAAATTGACGAACAGCGCCCCGACATTCTCCTTATGGAAATTGACCAGAGTTTGCGCAAAATGAGCCCGCTTGCAAAATCCTTTGAAAAGCACGTTAAAGACGGCGAGATTGTAGACAATAACCCAGCGCAAGCGTGGATGATTTCTAACTGCGAAATAAAGCCAGACGCAAACGGCAACTACAAGCCCTTAAAAAAGAGCAGAAGCAACACAGGCCGCATTGACGGCGTTGTTGCTGCAATCATGGCGCTTGGCGTTGCAGAAAGCGAAGAGTTTGCAGAGCGGGCAACGCCTACAGACTGGCAAACTCTTAAAGCCATGCTTTTATAAAAAAAAACAAAAATTTTTTAATTTTTTTTTCAAAAACAGCCATTTTTGCAAAATAAAAATCCCTATATATATGAGGTCGCTTTGTGGGATTTTTTAATTTTGCGAAAATAGTACAAAGGCTAAAGAACAAGCGCGCTAAAAATCCGCCTCGCATTGTGCGCGATTACACATCGGGGAACACCAGCCTAGTAGCGCAAGATTCAACAGCCTTTGCCTGCATAGACAAAATCGCTTCATCTTTCGCTATGCTTAATTACGCGGTTTACGATGTGCACACGCGGCAAAAGTGCCCGCGCGCGCATATCATGAACGTACTACGCGAGCCAAACCTAGAAGAGCGGCATTTCAATTTCTTTTATCAAAGCGCGGTAGATTATTTTAACGGCGGCTGCTATTGGCTTAAATTTCTAGACGGCGCAGAAATTGTTTCACTATTCCGCCTTGCCCCGCATGAAGTAACCGAGCGCAGAAACGAACTAAGCCGCGAGCGCGAATATCTTTATAACGGTAAAGTATATTCATCGCGCGAGGTGCTTTTTATTCCTAGCCGCTTTGGGTATTCCACGCTACGCGGCGGCCAGTCAATCTTTAAGGCGGCAAGCTCTGTGTTCGACACCGCGCAAGATCTAGAAGAATACACGCAGTCTGCCTTTTCTAATGGCACAATAGGGCGCCGCCTTGTAATCGATGTGCAAGGCGCTTTCCCAAACATAACAGAAGAGCAAGCCGCCGAGCTTAGAAACAGCTTTGCTGCAAGCTATGGCGGGGCTGCAAACGCTGGCAAGCCTTTATTAAAGAAAAAGGGCTTTGAGTTTTCAGAGCTTGGCACAAATGTAGATAACCGTAGCCAAGAGCTCCTAAAAAACCGCGAATTTCAAGAGCATGAAATCGCTAAGGTGTTCGGCATTCCTGAAGGCATCTTAAAAACAACGGCAGACACCAACCTAGAAAACACCTTTACCGTCTTTAATGAGTTTGCCTTGCGCCCGCTTGCGCTTCAATTCCAAGAAGCAATAAACAGTATGCTTGATGAAGACCGCCACTATTTTGAATTTGACTTTAACGGCGTTATGAAAGTAAGCCTTGCAAGCCGCATTGACGCTTACATCAAGCAAATAAATAACGGCTTACTTTCGCCAAACGAGGCGCGGCTTAAAGAAAATCTTCCGCCCATTGAAGCGGGCGACACACACTTTATGCCAGCTAACATGATGCCACTAAACGATGAAACGATAGCCGCATACATGGCTAAGCAGAAAAACGAAGCGGCAGAGGCGATGAATCCAACCGACCCCAATGCACAGCATTTTGCAGGTGGGGATGATAAGCAATAAAGGAGCAAAAGATGACAAAGTTTAAGCGCAAGACGCGCGGCATTCAAAGGCGCAGCTTTAGCGTTGAACCCGTTGCAGAAGAAACAATAGCTGCAGACGCTGACGCTACAGCCATCTTGGAAGAGGTGGAAGAAATAAAGGCAGAAATTGACGCACTTCTAGAAAAAGAAGAGCAAATAGAAGCCGAAATTGACGCCGCCCTTCCTGAAGAAGAGCGCAACACAGAAGGCGAAAGTACGGCCACAGAGGCCGAGCTTGCGCCACTTCAAGAAGAAGCGCAAGAGATAAAAGCAGAAATTGACGCGCTGCTTGAAAAGGAAGCGCAGCTAGAGGCTGAAGTCGAAGCTGTCCTTAATGAAGAAGCCTTAGCCGAAGGCGAAGAAAGCACGGCAACAGAAGCTGAACTTGCCACAATCGTAGAAGAAATAGAAGAGATAAAGGCAGAAATTGAAGCCGTACGCGAACAAGAAGAACAGCTAGAAGCTGAAGTCGAAGCCGTCCTTGAAGAGGAAGGTGCGCCGCCAATCGATGAAACGCGGGAAGCTAACCCAGATGACAAAGAAAAAGAAATAGAGCTTGAGCTTGAAAGCGTTGAAGATGAAGAAAAAAAGAATGAACGCATGATAGTAGAAGGCTATGCTGCCACCTTTGGCACACCTTATCAGCTTTGGCGCGGCGGCGGCGAAGCCTTTTTTGAACGCGTAGATGCCCGCGCATTCGACAAAGCAGAAATGCGCGATGTAATACTTCAATACGACCACGGCGGCCGCGTCTTTGCGCGACAGTCAAACGGCACACTAGAAATCAAAACCGACAGACGCGGCTTATATATCCGCGCCGACCTTTCAGGCACAGAAGAAGGCAGAAAGCTTTACCAAGAAATAAAAGACGGCTACACAACCAAAATGAGCTTGTCTTTTACAATCGAAGATGAAGAAACGCGCGAACTTCCAGAAGAGGAAGTTATCGGCTATCGGACAGGAAGCACAGACCGCTTTTATTTGCGCACAATCAAGCGCATTGGGCGCGTCTATGACGTTTCAGCGGTAAGCCTTCCCGCAAACGAGGGCACACGCATTAAGGCAAGGAGCGCCGCAAAACAAAACACCGAGCGCGCGCGCCTTCTTTTCAATATTAAATATCAGGCTTTGAAATAGTCAAAAGGAGTCAAGATGAGAACAGCAGAAGCAATTAGAAAGGATATTTCACGCACAGAGTTTGAAATGCGCTCCCTTGCAAAGAAGGTGAACGACAAAAGCCGCAACGTTGATATAAGCGCTGCAACGCTGGAGCTTGAAGCCATAGCCAAGCGGAAAAACGCCTTTAAGCGCGAGCTTGCAGAGCTTAGCCGCCCAGTTTCGCGGGGCACAAACGCTTTACGCCTTACAAATGACGCGCTAATCCGCGCGGCAATAGAAAGGCGCGGCATTACCATAGGAAGCGCTGGGGCAATAAACCAAATCCGCGAGTTTTTCAAAGAAATTGTCGAAACTGACAACATTCTCAATTTCGCAACTTATTATTACGGACCGAACGCGGCAACCAATATCCCCGTCCTTTCAATGATGGATATGCCCGATACCTACGATGAAGGCGCGGAAACTGTTGCTGGAGACACCCGCGCGGGCGTTACCGTTACAGAAATCCAGCCAGCGACTTACGCGAGGTATTTGGCAGTGACAGCCGAAATACTACAGATGGGCGCGGTAGATATTGAAAGCGCGCTTCCTGACCTTTTTAGCCAAGCGTTTACATCCCGAATGCATGAAGGAATGCTTGTAGGCGCTGGCACTGGTAAAACGATGAAAGGCATTTTTGTTTCCGCCAAGGACAACACGGCAGGCGTAACGAAAGCGGCAGGCCCTACAATTAAAATAACCGAACTTGCAGCCCTTGCGCTTCAAGTTTTAAGTAAAGATGAATCTTATCGCATAATCATGAACCCGTCCGTTTATCAAGGCATTCTTTCTGACGCAACTGACAGCGAAGACATCAAGATTTACAAAGAAGGCTTGATAAGGGATAAATCAATTGAAGGTGTGTCAATCCTTCTTGACGCGAAAGCCCCAACAACATCAACCGAAGGCTCAATCTTAGCCGTCGCTTGCCCATTGCGCCGATACGCAATCGGCATTGCAGGGGAGCTTCATATCGAGCCAATCAAGCAGCTGGGCGACACAAAGACATACTTCCAAGCAACAATGTTCTTTAGCGGCAAGCAAGTGTCGGATTCCGACCTTTATTCAATTTCAGCGGGCGCATCGAGCGAATAAGGATTTTTATGCTAATTACTCCTGACTTACTGTACGCCTTTAACCATATCCACATTCCTCAAGATGAAGCTTCACAAGCATTGCTGGATATCCACATAGGAACGGCGCAGCAAATTATCAACGATTATGTGGGTTTTGATTCGGAAGAGGTTGTTGCAGAAGCCAGCGAGTTTAGCGCGCCTGAGCAAGCAATATTTAGGAAAACGGCATTGCGCATTGCAACGCTTTTACAGCTTGAATGCGATGGGAATATCGGCGTGAGCTCATCTTCTAGCGAAATGAGTGTCGGCCGTACTTTTCTTAATATTGTGGATTACTCCAAGTATTTAGAGCCGCTTTCAGCATTTAGGCGAAACACAGGGATGTGAATATGGCAAAAAGCTTTTTAAGCGTAAAGGCAGAAACAGAAGCTGCCGCCGAAGCTTTAGAAGGAACAGCCGCGCAATTCCCGCGCATAAAGCGGCGCGTTCTTTCCCTTGCTGCGCAAGGAACGCGCAAAAAAATAAATGCTGCCATACGCATAACAACCAAGCGGCGCACAGGCGAGCTTCTTAAAGCATACCGCTACAAAGTGCACAAAGACGGCGATCAAGTAAACATATTCCCCAAAGGGCAAGGCACTAAAAGCCGCATATTCCCAAAAGTTTACACGCTTAACTATGGCAGTAGCAAAACGCGGCATAAGGCGCGCGGCTTTATTCAGCAAGGCGAACTTTACGCACAAAGCGATGACTGGATGGGGGCAGTTAACAAGCTAGTGCAAAAGGAGTTAGACAAGTACTGGGGAGAATAAGATGAACGGACAAAGGGAAAGGTGCTCCAAGTGTGGAAAGGTTTGTCTTTCTGCAAAGGAGGCAAATCTGATTTTAGCAGGAGCGCGTAGAAGATGCAAGCACCGAAGGCCAAAACAAAGGCCAACTCGCAAATATTGGTGCGAAGCTTGCGGCTGGTATCATCTTACGCATTCTAAGCGTTATGTCAATTATGCTGAG
Organism: uncultured Treponemataceae bacterium; assembly: GCA_964470435.1. Lineage (GTDB taxonomy): Bacteria > Spirochaetota > Spirochaetia > Treponematales > Treponemataceae > Avitreponema. Next base: position 1,044 of record CAYYCW010000003.1, on the reverse strand, counting down.
GAACGATGGAAGAAGCTTATAAAGCGCTTAAAGCCTTCATATTAAGCATTGTAAACGCAGCCCTTCCCTCATACGAAAGCGAAGGCGTTAGCTTGCCTCTTTTAACGGAAGAAACAACGCGCTTTGGCGTTGTCGACCCGCTAAAAATTGCAGGCGAAACACTTTGCGCAATATTACCTGAAAGCGTGGAGTTTGACGGCGGCTATATTTCAGGTGAAGGCACGGCGGATTATTCCGTTATTGTAGCCTTCTTTTGCCGACAGGCAGCATACCCCACCTTACTAGCCCGCGCTGACAGATACGCGCGCTGTTTTAGAGAATGCCTAAAAAAAGACACAGCGCTAGAAGGACGCGCCATTGATTCAGAAATTGGGCGCATTGAATTTGACCCTGACTGCGGCATTGCAGACAGGCAGGCAGCAGCCTGTGAAATAGAAATGACTATCACCTTTAGGGAGGATTAAAGCGATGGCAACAGGATTAACATTAATCAAAAAACATTTAGTGCGCCCTTACTTGAACGCGGGCACATCGGCAAATCCTGAATGGATTCAAATCAAGAAGGCTACAGAGTTTTCACGCGCAATGAATCCAGAAACAGAAGAGCGCGACTATATCGCCGATGAGCAACCAACAACAGAGCTTATGCAATATAAGCCTAGCGAGTCGCTAACCGTCACCATGTATTATGGCGAGGCGGACTTTGACCTTTTTTATCAGCTTTATAAAGAGCGCGCCACAGGAGATGAAGCAAAGCGAGAGTTTTTGCTTGTCTATTTGTTTGAAGAAACTACTGCGGGAAGCTCTACCTATTATTATGCTGACAAAACAGAAGCAACCATCACCGTAGATGAGTTTAACTCAGTTGATTCTACTATTTCCATTACCGTTTACGAAAACGGCACGCCCGTTAATGGCTATGTTGAATTAGTAGACGGTGTGCCAAAATTTACCGAAGGCAGTATGCCCGTTGCAAATAACAACAACAGCGACAACAACGACAACAACGACAACAACGAAGAATGACGCTTTCTAAGGCGGTCT
>CAYYCW010000002.1:0-34831 GCA_964470435.1 uncultured Treponemataceae bacterium | reverse complement strand
GTAGTAGTAGCAATAGCAATGCGCAGTGGACGCTCAAAAAACTTGCAAACTCCACCTACACATTCACGCTAGCTAATGGTTCAACTTATATGCCAAACACATACGAGAATATGCCAATTTCTGATACTGCTGCCCAAATGCAGATGTGGGAGTACGGCGGTGATTACTATATAATTCTTGTAAACAAGGTTACAGATCAAACATACCATGCTAACGTGTATTGTGATAACTCTTCAACTCACCCATCTTGCGTGGCAACTGGCTCGTCTGCAACCTATAACGTTTACTGGTATCTCAATCAGGTCTCCGAATCTCCCGGTGAGACTACTGAGGGGAATCTTAACTGGTGGGGCAGCCCAAAGAATCCATCCTTTGGCTCACAGCACATTGCTGTAGTTACTCCTACTAAACAATAAGTAACTCGGGCGTTAAGCAAAGGCGGGGGTCCCCCGCCTTTTTTGTTGGTTGGGGTAAAAAGCTTTTCCGGTGGACTGGAGCACTGCTCTTCTTCTTGATACGCTTACAAGCTGTCTACCGTGAACTGCCTACCGTCCACTGTATAGCTATTTACAAATCTAAAGGAGGCGCGTATGAGCTCAAAGTATAATTTTGATGAGGTAGTAGAAAGGCGCGGCACAAGCTGCTTAAAGTATGACTTTGCTATGCAACGCAAGGGGCGCGATGACCTATTGCCGCTGTGGATTGCGGATATGGATTTTAAGCTGCCTGACGAAATTCTTGCTGACTTCCACAAGCGAATTGACCATGGCATTTTTGGCTACAGCGCACCTACCGCCGTTTACTATGACGCACTCAACAAGTGGTTTTCGGCGCATTATGGCTACACTGTCAAGCCAGAATGGGTTTCTGTAGGTTGCGGCGTGGTGTTTTGCTTGGCAATTGCGGTTAAGGCGTTTACAAAGCCGGGCGATGCTTGCATTATTCAGCAGCCTGTCTATTATCCTTTCCGCGAAGTCATTGAATACAATGGGCGCAAGATGGTAAACAGCCAGCTTCGTTATGAGAATGGCAGATACAGCATCGATTTTGATGACTTTGAGCAAAAGATTGTTGATAACAGTGTAAAGCTGTTTATACTCTGTAACCCGCATAATCCCGTAGGCAGGGTATGGACGCGGGAGGAGCTTACGCGCCTTGCGGATATATGCCTTGCGCATGATGTGGTAATCTTGGACGATGAGGTTCACGCAGATTTTATCTACCCAGGTTATAAGTTGACAAGCCTTATGACTTTAGAAGAGAAATACAGAAAATCGCTTGCGGTATTTACCTCTCTGAGCAAAACCTTTAACGTTGCGGGCTTTCAGTCTTCAAGCATTATTATTCCGAACAAGGAAATGCACGATAAGTTTGAGGCGGAAAAGGCGGCTAGCGGCTACAGCTACGCACCGATTATGGCGTTGGAGGCTACGATGAGCTGCTACAACAAGGGCGGCGAATGGGTCAAGGAATTGCTTGAATATATAACGGGCAACAAGGATTATTTTAAGCGCTTTGTAGAGGAAAACTTTAGCAATGCCCGTTTTGTTGAGCCTGAAGGAACCTATCTTATTTGGGTTGACTTTTCTGGTTATGGCTTTAGTGACAAGGAGTTAGAGCATATAATGCTGGAAGAAGCGCGTTTGTGGCTCGATTCCGGCAAAATATTTGGCCCAGCTACAGCGCAGTTTGAGCGCTTTAACATTGCCTGCCCGCGCGCCACAGTGGAGCAATGCCTCAATAAGCTAAAAAAGGCATTAGACAGCCATAAAGGGTGGCAATAATGCTGCGCTAATTCTAAGAAGGATGCTGGCTAGCCCTCCTTTACTCAATTGCCCATTGGCTGTAAACTGTATCCTATTGACTAAAAAAGGAGGCGCGTGTGCAAGAAAGGGCTGAAATACCTAAGGCCGATATAGAGGCAGCCGCCGCGCTTATTGCAAAATACCGCTCAGGAATGGCGCAAGTTGTTGTGGGGCAAAAGTCCCTTGTTGAAGGCATTCTAGCCGCAGCGATTGCGGGCGCTCACGCGCTAATTGAAGGCGTTCCCGGTACCGCAAAGACGCTTGCAGTAAAGGCTTTCGCATCGCTTTTTGCACTTTCCTTTAAGCGCATTCAGTTTACGCCTGACCTCCTCCCTTCGGACTTAACGGGCACTCTTATTTACAACAGGCAGACAAATGAGTTTGCCGCGCGGCGTGGACCGATTTTTGCAAACATCGTTCTTGCCGATGAGGTAAACCGCGCCCCCGCAAAGGTGCAATCCGCGCTGCTTGAAGCAATGGCTGAGCGTCAGGTTACAATCGGAGATGAAACTCTGAAGCTTCCCTCGCCCTTTGTCGTGCTTGCGACGCAAAACCCCATTGAGCACGAGGGCACTTACCGTTTGCCAGAAGCAGAGCTTGACCGCTTTTTTATCAAGATTATTGTAGGCTATCCTTCTATAGAAGAGGAGCGAAAAATTGCCCTTGAGGGCCAAGAGGATGCAAGCAACTTTGATACAGGAAGCATGAATTACCGCCCCGCTCTATTTTCTATTGGAGACTTGCGCTCGCTTAAAAATGCTGCCCGCGACATTCATTGCGATGAAGCAATTGCCGCCTATATTGTCGCCATAGTAGCCGCAACAAGACCGCCCAAAACTCCAGACAGGGAAGAAAGGCGGGCGAACGCGGGACGGCTAAAGCCAAGCAGCTATTTTGAATACATACGGCTTGGCGCTTCCCCGCGTGCAAGCATTGCGCTTTACCGCTACGCAAAGATAAAGGCGCTTTTTGCGGGAAGAAGCTGGGTTTCCCCAGAAGACGTGAAGGATGCTGCCTTTGACGTGCTGCGCCACAGGATTTCGCTTTCATACGAGGCGGCATCTGAAGGCATTTCAGCTGATAATGTTGTTTCCATGATTTTAGATGCTGTGCCGCAGCCTTAAAGGTTTAAGCGATGGATTTTGCGTCTATTGCCGCAAAAGCGGAAATGCTAAAGCTCGCTTCTTTTGCTGTAGCGCAGGGCTTAAAAAGCGGTGCCTTTGCCTCGCATTTTAGGGGGCGCGGCATTGAGTTTGACTCTGTGCGGCAATACCAATACGGCGATGACGCGCGCGCTATTGACTGGAACGTAAGCGCCCGCACCGGTAAAACCTTTGTTAAGTTGTTTGAAGAAGAGCACGACAGTCCCGTTTTCGTTATTGTGGACGCATCCCTTTCTATGCAGACGGGACGGCTAAGCAAAAGCCGCCTTGAGCAAGCTATAGAGGCAGCCGCCCTCATTGTCTTTGCAGCAGAGCGACTAGGCTGTCCCGCAGGCGGCCTAGCCTTTGACGGCGAGCTTGGCCCGCTTGCAAGGCCTGCCTCAGGGGCGGCACACGCGCTTTCCCTGCTTTACGCGCTGGACGGCTTTACGCCCACATCTAGGGGCTCCGCGCTCTCTAAAGCTGTAAGCGCTGCCCTTCCTGTGTTGCCTTCAGCCTCACTTGTTGTGCTAATTTCTGACTTTAGGGTTAAAGGCTTTAAGAAGCCGCTAGAGCGCCTAAGCTATCGGCACAATGTTGCCGCCGTCCGCATTGCAGACCCAGCAGATGAAGCATTGCCTGCTAGGGGGCTTTTGCGCCTTCGCGATCCTGAAAGCGGACGCGCTATCTTGTGCCGACCGAAAAGCGCTTCTTTCCAAGATGCGTGGAAAAAAGAAAATGATGAGCGTGCTGCTCTTTGGCGCGCTGCTTGCCTTAAATGCGGAGCGGCTCCTCTTACCCTTTCTACAGGGGATGACGCGGCTGCAGCCCTCGCTGCCTTTTTTGCTTATCCTAGAATTGGAGCTTAGAAAATGCGCGTAAAAGCCACTGCCCGCTTAAGTCTCTTTTTGCAGCTTTTAGCTCTTACCTTAGTTTGCCACGCTGAAGAGCCTAGCAGCATGCTTACCCCGCGCGAGATCTTTGTAGGCGATGAAGCTGTCTTTAGTTATATAGAAGAAAATATTCCGCTAAATGAGCTTTTTCCATCCCTAGAGGCAGGAACTGCTTTTGAGGTGCCGCGAGATCTCCTTCCAGCCGACTCTTCTGATGTTACAGTAAAAAGCGTGCGCCTAATCCCCTTGCAGGGAATGGAGGATGCAGCCATGTGCGAAATAACATTTATCCCTTGGAAAACTGGGGAAAGTACTATCCCGAAAATCGCCTTTACACCTGACGGCGCGCACCGCTCGAGGTCTATTAAAGTTACGATTCCTTCCCTTGCAGCGCGCTATGGGACAACCGCCCTAATGCCCAATAGGCCGCCGCTTCTTCCGCCAGGCGCCCTCTATCTTCTTTACGCGCTTGTGTTTTGCTTTGCCGTATCGTGCTTTGCCTTAGCCCTTGCTGTGCGCATGATACTCTTGCGGGGCAAAGGCACACGGCGCATTCCTGTAAAGAAAATAAGGCGGGAGTTTGCAAAACTAATTAAAGCGCAAAGGCGCCGCATTCGAAAAAACCAGAGCGCCTGGTATGCGGAATTTTCCGCCATAGCGCGCCTTTTCTTCTATAAAATGACTAATGAAAAAAAGCATCTTGCAGCGGACGCTAGGGATATTGCGCAATTTCTGGAAGAGGCACAAAGCTCTTTCACTGATGAGGATGCAGCGGCAGCAAAAAGGCTTACAGCAGCGCTTTTCCAAATTGAGCAAATACGCTTTAGCGGCGAAGAATACGCTAAAGGCAGCGACCAAGGGAATGAGCTTAAAAGAAGCTATCTAGAAGCGTTTGAACATTTTGTAGCCTTAGCTTGCACCGCGCCTGAAACCTTTTTTACAAGAGCGGAAAAAGGCGATGAAGCTTTTTCTAGGAACGCCGTCGCCGATTTTAGCAAAAAAGGAAAAGCTAGTGCTGTGGTTTGAGCGCCCCGCTTGCCTGCTTTTCATTTTACTCATTCCGCTCTATTTTTTGCTGAAAAAGGCGGGCATTATCTTTTCATTTTCGCTGCCCATCACCCTAGAAGACTGGCAAGGCGCTACCTTTGCGTGGAAGAGTAGCGCGTTAAAGGCAATTCGCGCAGCTTGCTCCCTCTTGTGCGGCGCGGGCTTTGTAACAGCTGTCTTTGCGGCGGCTGACTTTTCCCTGCTAAAAAAAGAAACATACTACAGCGGGACGGCGACTCCTATAGTATTTATTGTCGACATAAGCCCCTCTATGTCCGTGCCCGACATAAATGGTGTAACGCGCTTTGAAGCCGCAAGGGAAGGCATAAGGACTTTTGCAGAAAGAAGAACCGGTGGTTCCTTCGGTCTTGCGGCACTTGGCACGGAAGCGGCTATGCTTGTGCCACCTACAACGGATAGGGCAACCTTTCTTTCACGCCTTGATTCTCTTAAAGTAGGCGAGCTAGGCGAGGGAAGCGCTATCGGCATGGGGCTTGCGGTGGCGGCTTTTCACCTTAAAAACGCCTCGCATTCCTCATCGCACGCAGTGCTTTTTACCGATGGCGAAAACAACTCAGGCGAGATTAATCCACTTACAGCCGCGCAGCTTTTCCGCGATTCTGGTATTTCGCTTGTAATTGCGGGGCTAGGGCAGCGCGGCTCATCCGACTTTTTATATGAAGACCCGCAAAGTGGCATCCAGTATTCTGGTCGCTTTACATCCGAGTTTGACGATGCCGTGCTAGAAAGGATAGCAGAGGCAGCAGGCGGCATCTACGCACGCTCTGAAAGCGCAAGCAGCCTTGACGCTGTATTTTACTCGCTTGACGCTTCCGCGCCTGTAGCAGCGCAAGGGCAAGCAAAAACCGCAACGCATTCCCTAGCTTACGAATGCGCGCTCTGCTCTGTATTGCTTTTTTTAGCTGCATGGCTTTTTAGGCTTTTACTGTATGATTTTTGAACACCCGCATGTTTTGTTTTTACTTTTAGCGGTAATACCTCTGCTCTTGCTTTTTGCGATTAACCTAAGGCGGCAGTTTTCTTATGCCGTATCTGTCCTTTGCAAAAGTGAAGACGAAAAAAAAGCCTTTTTGCTAAAGATGAACGCGCGCGCGGCGCTTTTTGTGCTTAGCTTTTGCCTTGCAGTAATTGGAGCTGCAGGTCCCTTTATTGGCGTAAAAAGCGATACTGTGCGCAAAAGTGGTAGCGAGGTGATTTTCGCATTTGATATTTCGCGCAGCATGCTCATACCGGACCTTTTGCCCACGCGCCTTGACTATGCGGCTTCTTGCGCTAAAGCTGTCGCAGCGGAGCTTTCGGGTATTCCTTGTGGCGTCGCGCTAATAAAAGGCGATGGCGTCCTTGCTGTCCCGCTCACCCCAGACTATCCTGCTGTGGCTAGCCTTATTGACGCGCTCTCCCCTAATCTTTTAACGTCTGCTGGCACTAATCTTAGCAAGGGGATTAATGCTGCGACCGCTGCCTTTTCTAAGGATAGGGACTACGCTAAGTTCCTCGTTTTATTTACAGACGGAGGTGAGGGCTCTCTCGAGGCGGCAGCCGCGCACTTGCGCGATGAGGGCATTTCGCTTATCGCTGTAGGAACGGCTACAAGAGAAGGCGGCGAAATTGATAGGTTTCCGCAAAATCCTTCAGGAGGAAGAGCGCATTCTGCCTTAAACGACGCCGCCCTCATCAGGGCGGTTAGCCGTGCGGCGGGCTCATCGCTTTTTATAAAGGCTGAAGAGCTCAGTGCCCAAGAGGCCGCCATGAGGATTCTTGCAGCTTTCCCCACAGCAGAAGAAGGCGGATTTGTGCTTTCAAAAGGAACGTATCCGGTAAACAGGCGAGGCGAGTTCTTTGCGCTCGCTATACTTTTTTTTGTTGCAGGTATTGCCGCAGGCTTATATTACAAGAAGCTCTTCCAATAGCCTATTAAGCTAGGAGCTTTTAGCTCTGTGGTTAGGCATGCCTTGACCTAATGTTAAAGGCTAAGAGCTACAAACTATTAGCTATAAAGGCTTCTTGATAAGAAGGCGGCGCAAAATGTATAATCAGCTCAAATGAAAAAGGAAGGCATTTTCAAAAAACTTGTAAGCTATTACGCGCCGTACAAGGTGGTTTTCTTTATTGACTTAGGTTGCGCGGCACTCATAAGCCTTGTTGATCTAGCTTACCCGCAGATTTTGCGCGTGCTAGCGCGTACTCTTTTTGCGCAAAGCGCGGAAGCTATACTTGGCGCCCTTTTGCCGTTGGCGGCGGCCCTCCTCGCGATGTATTTAACCCAAAGCCTTTGCAAGTATTACGTGAGCTATCATGGCCACATGATGGGCGCTAACATGGAGCGAGACATGCGCCAGGATCTTTTTGACCACTACGAAAGGCTTTCCTTTTCTTATTATGATAAAAACAATTCAGGCCAGATGATGAGTAAGCTAGTTTCCGATCTATTTGACATTGCGGAAGCTGCCCATCACGGCCCTGAAAACCTTTTTATTTCTGTTGTAAAGGTGGCGGGCTCCTTTATTTTCCTTAGCATAATCTGCTGGCAGCTCGCTGTGCCGCTTGCGGTTGTTGTTGTCGTGATGGCTATCTTTTGCGCGCGGCAAAGCAAGAACATGAGGCGCACCTTTATGGAAAACAGGCGGCGCATTGGCGACGTGAACGCAAGCTTGCAGGACACGCTTTCTGGCATTAGGGTTGTGCAGTCCTTTGCCAACGAGGACATGGAGCGCGCCAAGTTCAGCAAGAGCAACAACGCCTTTCTTCATTCTAAGGATGAAAACTACAAGTGCATGGGTCTTTTTCAAGGCAGCAACGCCTTTTTTTTGGGGCTGATGTATCTTGTAACGATTGTCTTTGGCGGCCTTTTAATCGCGCACGGCAAAATGCAAGCGGGCGACCTCGCGATGTTCGCGCTTTACATCGGCGTCTTCATTCACCCAATACAAATGCTAATTGAGCTAATGGAGATGACGCAAAAGGGGCTTTCTGGCTTTCGCCGCTTTGTCTCTGTAATGGAAACCGAGCCCGACATAAGGAATTGCTCAAGCGCGGTGCCACTTACAAGCATAAAGGGAGAGATTGCCTTCCGCGATGTGTCCTTTAGCTATGGCGAAACTTCAGAGGAAGTGCTAAGCCATGTTTCCTTTACAATACCCGCGGGGAAGTCGGTAGCGCTTGTGGGGCCTTCGGGTTCAGGCAAAACTACGATTTGCTCGCTAATACCGCGCTTTTATGACGCAACGAGTGGCAGCGTTGAAGTTGACGGACGCAATGTTAAAAGCATTGAGCTTAAGTCGTTGCGCCAACAAATAGGCATTGTGCAGCAGGACGTTTACCTTTTTTGGGGCACGCTGCGAGAGAATATCGCCTACGGCAAACCTGGAGCCACTGACGCCGAGATTGTTGAGGCCGCTAAGCGCGCGAATATTCACGACTTTATCATGAGTTTGCCTGAAGGCTACGACACCTTTACAGGCGAGAGGGGCGTAAGGCTTTCAGGCGGGCAAAAGCAGCGAATTTCCATTGCCCGAGTTTTCCTTAAAAACCCGCCCGTGCTTATTCTTGATGAGGCTACAAGCGCCCTTGACAACGAAAGTGAGCGCCTTGTTCAAAAAAGCCTTGAAGCCCTTGCAAAAAACCGTACTACGCTTACAATAGCGCACCGCCTTTCCACCATAAGAAACGCAGACGAAATCCTTGTTGTTGCGGATGCGGGCATTGCAGAACGCGGCACGCACGACGCGCTTATGGCTAAGGACGGCATTTACGCTTCGTATTACAGGCTGCAGTACGCGGGGTGAGGTTGCGTTCTGCCTGTGCTGCGGCTATACTAGGCGCAGTGTTTGCGTTTGACGGAGGTGCAGCTTTTGATATCCATTGCAATGGTTGCAGCGCTTGTTATTTTAGCGATTGCTGTTCTTTACGCTGTCTTTTCCCTTTCTAGGTTTCGATCGAGCGCTGGCTCGATGAACAATGCGTATAGTGAGGTTCTTACCCGGCTTCAAAACGTGGAGGCTCGCTTAAGCCTATTTGATGAAACGCTAGAAAAAAATCTTGCCGGAATGCGGCGGGAGCAAAGCAATGCTGCGGAGGCTGGGCGAGCTGAGCAAACAAAGAATTTTGCAACACTTGGCGATGCGCAAGCAAAGCGGGTAATGGAATTAGGCTCACAGCTGCGCGACAGCTTTCAGAACTTTGCAAGCCAGCTTTCTGCGCTTGGAGATGTTCAGGCGTCCCGCATAAAGGAAATAAGCGAAAGCCAGGCAAAGAGCCTTGAAACATTTTCGCAGCAGCTTTCAAATATCAGCAGGTTAAATGAAGAAAAGCTTGAAGCCATGCGCGCTACTGTAGAAGGAAAGCTGCGCGATTTGCAAAAGGGTAACGAGGAAAAGCTTGAGGCTATGCGCGCTACAGTTGACGAGCAACTCCACGCGACGCTGGAAAAGCGGCTAGGCGAAGCGTTCACTACTGTGTCAGAGCGCCTTGAGCAAGTCCATAAGGGGCTTGGAGAGATGCGCGCTCTTACGGCTGACGTGGGCGACCTAAAGAAGGTGCTTTCAAACGTAAAGACGCGCGGCACTTGGGGAGAAATGCAGCTACGCTCCTTGCTTGAGCAAATGCTTGCAAAGGAGCAGTATGCGGAAAACGTGGAGACGCGCCCTAAGAGCGGCCAGCGCGTGGAATTTGCAGTAATATTGCCGGGGCGCGGCGATGACGGCTCTTCTGTATATCTTCCTATTGATTCAAAGTTCCCGCTTGAGGATTACCAGCGCATAACGGCGGCGTCTGAAAGCGGAGACGCGCAGGCGATTGGCGAAGCGCAAAAGGCTTTGCGCCAGCGCGTGCTTGACGAGGCAAAGGACATACACAGCAAGTACATAGAGCCACCGCACACAACAGATTTTGGCATACTCTATCTACCCGTAGAAGGGCTTTATGCCGAAATCTTGCGTATTGATGGGCTATGCGAGCGCATATCGCGCGAATACCGTGTAGTCCCTGCAGGGCCTACAACAATTTGCGCACTCTTGAACAGTTTGCAGATGGGTTTCCGCACTCTTGCAATAGAAAAACGCTCAAGCGAAGTGTGGGAACTGTTAGGAAAGGTTAAGACGGAATTTGAAAAGTTTGGCGCGGTGCTTGATAAGACGCGCGAAAAGATAGAGGCGGCGGGGAAGGAGCTTGAAAAAGCAGGAACGCGCACAAACGCGATAAACCGCGCACTGCGAAGCGTCCAGCAGCTTCCTATTGAGGCGGGCGACATGTTTGCTATCGGGGATTAGTGGCTAATGGCGGCAGGCAAATCTCTGGCTACAGGCTTGTCCCTCTGCCTGTGTTACCAGGCGGAAGCGCGCGGACTAGAACATAAGCCCCGCATGGGCACCTATCATAACTCCTGATTCCCTAACGTACGAAATATCCGCCCGCAGTAACACTTGCCCCAACATGAGGCGCGCGCCTGCAAAGACTTTCCACGCAATAAAGGGATCGTCAAAGCTAAACATTCTAGCGCTATAAGAACCTGTGCCAAGTCCCCCACCCGCATATACGCCAAACAGGGATGTAAGTTGCCTTCCTATTGCAACGTTTGCAAGAAGACTTTGCGCTTGGAATGAGTACCAATCGCCTTGTATCATAAAAAACCACGGACCGTAGCTGGACTCTAGGCTTAACGATACACCAACATTGGCAGGGCGATCATCGCAAATACGCTCTGACACTGGCAATGAAATCCCAACTGAAAATCCCAAGCTGTAGTTGCCGCTACCCATCCATGGAAATGCAAAAGAAGAGCCTTGTGCTTCTGATTCGCTCACAATATCCACACGCTGTAGGCGGTAGGCGTAAAGGGTTGCAGGTTCTCCGCCAAGCGTTGTTCTCTCTTCTGATATGCTGTAAATATAGTAGCGGTTCCCGATCTCCCTTTCATTGAATAGCATGTCATCGTAGATAGAATCTTTTGCGCCACTTCGCGCTACATTACGCTCAAATTGGCTAATCCAACTGTTGATTGCGCGGTTGTCGTTGCGGTGAATCTGGTGTACGCTTTGGTCGGCACCTTGTTGCACAATCCCCCTTAGTCCTGTTCCTATAGTAGCACGGCTACCAATGTCATAGCGCTGCTCGTAGTGTCTACTGTTAACATCGATAAGGCAGCCGTCGCTCATTTCAAGAAACTGAAAGCTATTTATATTAGAGCGCCTTCTTGTCTTTCTTTCAGCTGGGGTATAGCTCTCATTCGCAAGGGCTTCTGCCAAAACCGCCACCAAAAGCAACGCTGCAACTATAAAACGCTTCATCTTAGTATTCCTTTCAAAAAAACAAAAGAAAATCCGTAGCCCTTGATAGAAGAGGAAACAAAGCAAAGACTCTATTTGTAGCAGATTTCTTCACGTTTTCCTCTTTTGCCATTTTAACACATTTTATATCGTACTTAGTATACAATGGTGCATTAACCTTATCAATAAATTTAGACATATTCTTGTATTAAAATTGACACATGATATTGGGACGCATTACCGCCGCACACAACGTCCCCGCGCATGTGCTTTTTTAAGATACAAGCGGCAAGGACACCGATGAAGCCAATATAGCTTATAGCTTAGCATGCCGTTAATCTTAGAGGCTATTTACGATAATCCGTTTTAGTGGTTGTTACATTGTGTTTTTTGGAGTATCTTTATAATATGAATGAAGTAAGCCGCAGGGAAACGGATGCGCCTGATTTAGCAGACAATGATAAACTCAATATGCCTGCAATGAAAAAAGTTGTCCTTTTGAATGACAACTTTACAACAAAGGAATTTGTTGTTGCTGTCCTCATGCTCATTTTTCATAAAGGCGGCGATGAAGCTGTCTCAATTATGGAGACAGTTCACCGCGAGGGAAAGGGCTACGTTGGGGAATATCCTTTCGACATTGCCACCACGAAGTGCGCCCAAGTACGCAGCGCTGCAAAAAAGCAGGGCTTCCCTCTAAGGTGCATAATAGAATAAATCTTTTAAGGAAGATTAAAGGGATGAAAATTTTATTGGACAAGCAAGTTCAGTCACTTATAGACACCGCTTGGGAAAAGGCTAGGATTCTCCGCCACGAATACATTACGCCAGAGCATCTTTTATGCGTTCTTCTTGTACATCCCCCTGCAAGAAACGTCGTTGAAAAGGCGGGAGGGAATGTCCGCATTATGGAAGAGGGGCTTTTTAAGTACTTGGGCGACCACATAGACACTGTAAACGACGGAAGGGATCCTGTGCAAACATTAGGCTTTCAGGATGTGTTTCGCCGTGCCGCCCTTTTTTGCACAAGCGCGGAAAAGAGCATTCTTGACGTTGGCGATGTGCTTTATAGCCTGTATTCGCAAGAGCAAAACTACTGCGCGTGGATTTTAAGAAAGGGCGGCTTAGACAGATTTTCCCTCTTAGAGCTCCTTACATCAGGCGCGCTTGGGCCTACAGGCGATTCTAGCCCTGATGGAGGCGGGGTAGAGCCCTTTTCGGACGATGCGAACTTTGACAGCACAGGTTTTTCTGAAAGCCTTTCTTCTTCTGATAACGCGGGGAAGTTCCCTGATTCTTCAAGGCATTCTAAAATGTTTAACTTTGGGGAAGACGCGCATTCTTTTGAAGGCACAAACGAAAAGGATGGTGCGAGCTCAAGACCGCAAGGAGGACAAAGGCAGAGTAGAAGCCTTCTTGACCGCTTTGCGGAAAATCTTACTGCAAAGGCCTTGTCGGGCGAGCTTGATCCTGTTATAGGCCGCGCAGAAGAAATTGATTTGACAATACAAGCTCTTTGCCGCCGCGCGAAGAATAATCCCATTCACGTGGGCGAGGCTGGTGTTGGCAAGACTTCTGTTACTGAAGGGCTTGCCCAGCGTATTGCGGCGGGCAATGTGCCTGAAAAGCTAAAGAATTCTGTAATTTACCGCCTTGACATTGCAAGCCTTCTTGCAGGCACAAAGTTTCGCGGCGATTTTGAAGAGCGCATAAAAAAGATAACGGACGAGCTTATAAAGAGGGAAGGCTCAATCCTTTGCATTGACGAAATACACATGCTTGTAGGCGCGGGAAGCGGAGGCGGCTCTGGCACTGTTGATGCATCCAACTTGCTAAAGCCTGTGCTGGCTTCCGGCAAGGTACGCTGCATTGGCTCCACCACTTATGATGAGTATGCAAAGTATTTTGAAAAGGAGCGAGCTTTTGCAAGGCGCTTTCAAAAAATTGACATCGCAGAGCCGTCAGAAGAAGAAACTGTGCGCATTCTTCACGGGCTTAAGTCGCGCTATGAAGACTTTCATCACGTGAGCTACAGCGATGAGGCTATAAAGCAAGCTGTTCATCTTTCGGCGCTCTATGTGAACGAGCGCTTTTTGCCTGACAAGGCTATTGATGTTATGGATGAGGCTGGGGCGCGCCTTCGCATTATGGAAGGGGCTGTTATTCCTGAAAGCGCCGCACCTGAGGTTTCAGAAAAGCTTATAGAGCGCGTTGTGGCCAAGATGGCTAGAATCCCTGAAAAAAGCATAGGCTTTGATGAAAACCTTAAGCTAAAGAATCTGGAAGAAAACTTGAGCAAGGCTGTCTTTGGTCAAGGACAAGCTGTAAGCGAGCTTGCCAAGACAGTAAAGCGCGCGCGCGCGGGCTTTAGAAGCACCGTAAAGCCTGCTTCTAGCTTTTTGTTTGCAGGCCCCACTGGTGTTGGAAAGACGGAGCTTGCAAGGCAGCTTGCTGAAAACTTAGGTATTCCTCTTATCCGCTTTGACATGAGTGAATACCAAGAAAAGCACACTGTAAGCCGCTTGATTGGCTCGCCACCAGGCTATGTTGGCTTTGAGGACGGCGGTCTTCTTACTGATGCTGTGCGAAAGCAGCCGCGCTCGGTCCTTCTTTTGGACGAAATTGAAAAGGCGCATGCTGACATTTTCAATGTACTGTTGCAAGTGATGGATTACGCCACCCTTACAGACAACCAGGGAAGAAAGGCTGACTTTCGCAATGTATTCCTTATAATGACAAGCAATGCGGGCGCCGAACGCATTGGAAAGCCTGCAATAGGATTTGGCGGCACAGCAGGCAGCATGGAAGCTCTTGACGAAGCTGTAAAAAAGACTTTTTCCCCAGAGTTTAGAAACCGCCTTGACGCTGTAATCAAGTTTACGCGCCTTTCCCGCGAAATTATGGAGTCGATAGTGCGCAAGGAAATTGCAAGCATTGCGGAAAGGCTTAAAGAGCGAAATGTTGTCCTCAATGTCTCTAAGGCTGTGGTTTCCCATCTTGCGGAAAAGTCATATTCTGAGGAGTTTGGCGCTAGAAACGTTGCACGCGTTGTAGAAGAAGAGGTTTCATCCCCGCTTGTAGACGATGTCCTTTTTGGCAAGCTTTCCAAAGGAGGAGAAGCGCTATTTTCCGTAAAAGCCGGGCGCATTTCAATTTCCATGCGCCCTGCGGAAATCCTTGTGCCTGAAACCGCGGAAAGCTTTTTATAATTAAGCACGCTTGCCATGTGAAAAAATACAGCAGCGTAAACCGAAGCGACCCCAGCTTTCCCCGCCTTGAAGTTGGGGAATACTTTAAGTTTCCCGACCCTGAAAGCGCCGAAGGCTCTATAGTTGCGGTAGGCGGAAACCTTTCGCCGGGAATGCTTATTTCAGCCTACATGCAAGGCATCTTTCCTTGGTTTAACGAGGACGAGCCGCTTTTTTGGCAGTCCCCTGACCCGCGCTTTGTCATTTTGCCTGAATGGCTTCATATTCCTTCAAGGCTTGAGCGCGAAATAAAAAATAGCCGTTTTAGAATAACCGCAGACACCTCTTTTGAAGCCGTTATTTCCTTTTGCTCAAAGATTGAAAGGCGAGACCAAGAAGACACTTGGATTACTGATGACCTAATAGATGCTTGCATTGAGCTTCATGACGAGGGCTTTATGCACTCTATTGAAGCGTGGGATAATGACGAGCTTGCAGGCGGCTTTTATGGTATGCATTTGGATAACGCTTTTTTTGGCGAGTCAATGTTTTTTCGCGCGCCTGGAGCGTCTAAAATTGCGTTTTCAGTATTTGCAAAAAGGTTTTTTGGCGAAATGCAAGGTGCCTTTATTGACTGCCAAGTTTACACTGACCATATGGCAAGGTTTGGCGCAAAAAATATTTCCAGACAAGCGTATTTGCGCCTTTTAAGCAAAACCTTTTTGCCCGATGGTAACGCAGGATTTTCTTTATCCACGCTGCGAGGAAGCTGGGCAAGGCATTTTGCGTAAAAGGAAAAGCATTTTGCAAGCGCCTTAGGCAGAGCCTTTTGTCTTTGCAGCTTTCTTTACAAGAAGATTTGCGGCAGCGGCGGCTAAAAAAACACCGCCAGCTGTAACTACAGTCATAGCGCCTGCGGGCGCATCAAGACCCCAGCCTAGCACAAGGCCTGCAAAGGAAAAAAGCGCGGAAAGAATGGTGGCGGCGGCCATCATTTGGAAGAGATTTTTTGCGGTAAAGCTTGCAATGCCTGCAGGAAGTGTAAGCATGGCAACCACCATTACAATTCCTACAAAGGTTTGTAAAAGCACAACAGAAAGCGCTGTTACAATTAAAATTCCTATAAAGAAAAGATTAGTGTTTATTCCCCGCGCCCTTGCAAACTCCTCGTCAAAGGAGGAAGCTTCAAGCTGCGGGTAGAATTTCCACGCTAAAAAAAGGACTATAGCGTCAAGGGCGGCGAGAAGCCTTAGATCACCTTGCGAAACAAGCAATATGTTGCCAAAAAGGTAGCTTGAAGGGTCAGTGTAGCCGGGTGTCTTTGCCATAAACAGCACGCCAGCGCTCATGCCTATAGCCCAAATTGCTTGAATTACAGTGTCTTCCCGCTGCCTTGCCTTTAGCGAAACAAAGCCTATAGCAAGTGCTGCAAGAATAGCAAAGACAAGCGCGCCCGTTTGCGGTGAAACGCCAGGCAAGATGCCGTGCGCGGAAAAAAAGAGCGCCATCCCTATTCCGCCAAGCGCCGCGTGCGAAATGCCGCCTGCAAGAGCTGCTATGCGCCGGACAGTGATTACAGCGCCAAGTACGCCAAAAAGGATAGAAGAAAGCGCGCCTGCAATAATGGCGTTTCTTAAAAATGAGTAGTGGGGAGAAGCGAGGGCTTCAAAAAACGAAAGCATAAAAAGCTATACTCAAAAATTTCAAGTATGATTGGGCGTTTGCGCGCATCCGCATTCCGCAACAGTTGTGCTGTGGTCAACGCGTTTTGCGCTGCCTTCAACCTTAGCCAAGTGGCGCACAACGGAGGCGGCAGCACCCTCGCTTCCGTGCCCAATGCAAAGCACCTCGTCTGTAAGCAGGGAGACAAAGTCAGAGTCATGCGTAACAAGCAAAATGGTAGTGCTCCCTTTAAGGGAGGCAAGTGTGCTTGAAAGGCGCTCTTCGCTTTCCTCGTCCATGTTTGCAGTAGGCTCATCCATAATCAAGAAGGCGGGCTTTGAAGCAAGGGCGCGCGCAACAAGTACCCTTCTGCGCTGCCCACCCGAAAGACTTGAATACGACCTCTTAGCCAAGTGAAGTGTTTCCGTTTGCGCCAATGCCTCATCAGCTGCCCTAAAGTCTTCCGCAGTGCGCTTGCGCGAAAAAGGCTTTGACCGCCCCATAAGCACGGCTTCCCGCACAGATATGGGAAAATCCCTGTCAAAGCTAGCTTGCTGGGGCACATAGCCTATAGAGCTTCTAGCGCGGCTTGCAGGCTTCCCAAAGATTGAAATGCTTCCCGCCTGCGGCTTTTCAAGCCCTAAAATCAACTTTAGGATAGTGGTTTTGCCCGCGCCGTTTTTTCCCGTTAAGGCTGTTATTTTTTTTTCGTGCACATGAAACGACACGCCTTTGAGCACAGGCGTTTTGCCATAAGAAAACCAAACACCTGAAAACTCAAGGGCGGATCTTGGCTGCTCGCCGCTAAAGGCTAAGCTCATCTTAAAGGCTCCTCTTGTTGCTGCAGGCTAAAGCGCAAAAGTGAAGACCCCATGCTTCTTATGTTTTCAAGCCAGTTTTCCGCAAGTGGGTCAAGCGGCACAACAGCCGCCCCTATTTCAGAAGCAAGCGTGCTCGCGGCGGCAACGGGAAACTGCGCTTGCACAAAGATTGCGGCTGGTTTTTCTTCAATGGCCTTTTGCATAAGCTCGGAAAGCGCCCTTGGGCTAGGCTCCTTGCCGCCAACCTCCGCAGCCTCCTGCCTTATGCCAAACTCGTCAAGAAAATAGCCAAAGGCAGGATGATACACAAAAACTGCCGCGCCTTCAAGATTTTTGAGCCTTTCACGCAAAGAGGCAAACTCAGCCCGTATTTCACCGATGAGCAATTCCGCATTATTGCTGTAAAGGGCAGCGTTTTGCGGGTCGGCTTGAGAAAGCGCCTCAGCTATGTTTTGCGCTAAAAGAATGGCGGGCTCTTCCCCAAGCCACGAGTGTCGGTCAATGTTTGTTTCGGTCGCGCCATCTTCATTTTCCAGCAGCCTGAACTCAACTCCTCGAGTCCCGTCCACTATACTAATGGAAGAAAACTGAGCCCTTATTTTGGGGATAAGCGAAAGCTCAAACTCCGCGCCAGACAAAAGCCAAAACGCCGAGCGCGAAAGCTCCTCAATTTGGCGGGCAGTGGGTTCATAAGAATGCGCGTTTTGCCCTTCCCCCGCAAGGACGTTTACAGCCAAATCGGACGCGCCTTCCGCTACGCGCAGCACAAACCATCTATGCGGCGGAATGCTTACCGTTACAATTAGAGGCGCGGCTTTATCGGTTTCATCTTGCGCGCCCTTTCCTGAACACGAAAGCAAAAGAGCTAAAAGCGAAAAAAGTGATGCAAATAAGAGAGACAACTTTTCCATTTTGATGAACGAGTATACCGATACACGCAAAAAAAGGCTATTGCGTTAAAAGCTGTAAGCCATTAGTTCTAAAGCCCGTTCCTAGCGGAAAGCGCAGAAAGCCACCTTAGCCTTGCAGCTTGCTTCTTATCCATATGCTCTTCTGTCATACGCCATGTCCAGTTGCCGCCAAGCGTAGAAGGCGCATTCATGCGCGTTTCAGACCCAAGCGCGTAAATGTCCTGCAACGGAAACACGGCAAAACGCGCAACAGACATAAACGCCGCGCGTACCATAAGCGAAATAAGCGGGGTTTCGGGCGACGCGCCAAAGTAGTCTAAAATCATCTGTATAGTATCTTTTGGCGCGCTGTCAAGGTAGCCTTGCAGGGTGTCGTTGTCATGGGTACCCGTGCAAACAAGGCAATTTCTTCGGTGCATGTGCGGCAAAAACGCGTTTGCAAAGTCTGCGTTTCCATCTTCATTCTTGTTGAATGCAAACTGCAGCACCTTCATGCCAGGAAGCCCTAAGCTGTCGCGCAACGCTTGCACTTCTTCTGTTATAACACCTAGATCTTCCGCAATAAAGGGCAGGCAGCCAATGCTTTCCTTTACTGCTATGAAAAAATCGTTGCCCGGCCCCTTTTCCCACTTGCCATTTACGGCAGTTTTTTCGCCTGCTGGAACAGCCCAGTAAGAGTTAAAGCCCAAAAAGTGGTCAAGGCGGATAATGTCCACTTTGTCAAGCATAGATTGAATGCGGGCAAGCCACCACCTATAGCCGTCGGCTTTCATTGCCTGCCAATTATAAAGCGGATTACCCCAAAGTTGCCCAGTTTCAGAAAAATAGTCGGGCGGCACACCTGCTTGCGCTACCTGCATTCCGCTTTTATCAAGCTGAAAAAGGCTTTGGTTTGCCCAAACGTCAGCGGAATCCGCAGCAACAAAAATAGGAATGTCGCCTATAATTGAAATGCCTTTACCGTTCACATATTCCTTTAAAGCTTTCCACTGCATATAGAAGAAAAACTGAACCGCCTTAATATCTTCTATCTCTTGCGCGTGTTCATTGTTCCAAGTAAAAACAGCATCCGCGTGGCAGGAGGCAAGCTCTTCAGGCCAAAAGCTGTTCCACAGGCTATCTTTGCCAAAAACGCATTCTTGTTGTGCCTTTGCGTCATATTCGCGCTTAATGCTTGTAAAGCTTGCAAAAGCGTCAAGCCAGCCGCTATTCTTTGCCTTAAAAGCTTCAAACTCAACCTTATCATTTTTAGGAGCATTTTTGAGGAAGAAGCGGGCGCATTCGTAAAGGAGAGGCATTTTCCAAGCAATTACAGCACCAAAGTCAACATGTCCCGAGGCTGTAATGTGCGAAGGGGGAAGTATAGCGCCAGGCTCCGCCCAGCCATTTTTTGCCAATAGATCAAGGTCAACAAGAAGGGGGTTGCCCGCAAACGTGGAAAAGGAGGCGTAAGGGGAATCCCCGTAACCCGTTGGCCCAAGCGGCAAAACCTGCCACAGCGTTTGCCCCGCTTCCTCAAGCCAATCTGCAAAGCGGTACGCACTTTTTCCCAGCGTGCCAATGCCGGGCGAGCCAGGCAACGACGTGATGTGCAGCAAAATGCCGCTTTGCCTAATAGTTTCCATAGATTGCCTCCTTAGCCACTGCTCATTATAGCTTTCCTCAATATAGATAACAAAGCATACACTGTGCATCATTTTTGAAAAAGGGTATTGGGTAGAGCTTTAGGCTATATGATATGCACCCAAAAAGGTAATACTTTCTGTTCTATAGGCGGCTAGCGGCGCTTTCTAAATTGACCTGACGTGCCACATTCTTCTATAATACAGTTTGCACTAAAAGATAAACTTGAATACATTGAGCTTGCCCATTGGCGAAAACTGCCTTGAGGAATTGCAGGCAGGCAAGCCGATGTTCTGACGTGGGAAGATATAAAAGAAGAGAATGGCTTGTAAAATCGCCTTTATACGGGCAACTAAATGATCTCCACAGGCTTTTTTTCCATTGGGCGGCAGGTTGCCATCCTTTTTATTTTAATTAGCACAGGCTATATATGTTCAAAGTCCAAGCTGATTAATGCCCAGACAATTCCCGGCATAAACAATATGCACATCTATGTTGTAATGCCTTCCGTAATCATTGAATCGTTCCACAGGGATTACAGCCCCGACATGCTCGCGTCTCTTGGTATTGTGACACTTGCCGCGCTGGCTGTCCATGCAATAAATATAGCGGTCATAACCTTTTTTATGCGGGAAAAAAGACTTGAGCGCGAGGCAGTCCTTCGCTTTGCAGGTATATTTTCCAACTGCGGGAACATGGGCATCCCGCTTCAAATTGCCCTTCTAGGAACAGATGGCGTGTTCTACAGCGCGGCGTTTATAGCCGTCAGCAATACCATAACCTGGACATATGGCATTTTCCTAATGAACAAAAGAGAAGCGAGCTTTTCTCCCAAAAAGCTGCTTCTAAATCCGGGCATACTGGGAATTACAATAGGCTTTTTGTTTTTTCTTACCCCGCTATCTCTTCCCAATTTTATATTTACCTCTTTGAGATCTATTACAGCGCTTAACACGCCGATGTCTATGGTTGTAATAGGATACTATCTGTCATGCATTGCCTCAGTCAGGGTGATTTTTGATGCAAAGCTCTGGCTTGTGTTTTTCTTTAAGCTTC
This sequence comes from uncultured Treponemataceae bacterium, assembly GCA_964470435.1. Taxonomy (GTDB): domain Bacteria; phylum Spirochaetota; class Spirochaetia; order Treponematales; family Treponemataceae; genus Avitreponema. The sequence continues at coordinate 14,399 of CAYYCW010000002.1, read as the reverse complement.
TCGCGCTGCCGCTTGCAGAAATCTTCCTGTTCTATATTTTAGGGCTAAGAGGCCCCGTGCTGGCTTCCTTGGCTATTTCTGCCTGTGCCCCTGTAGCAGCAAATACGCTCGTCTTTGCTGCAAAATTCGGCAAGGACACGGAACTCGCGGTTACGCTTGTTTCAATATCAACGCTGGTTTCTATTGCCACAATGCCGCTCGTAGTGTCGCTTTCCATGCTCATGGCTGGCGGCATTTAGGCGAACCTTATTTACAAGGAGAAAATATGGAAAATGAACTTAAATCGGTTGCGCTTTCCATTCGCAGCCTTTCTATTGATGCTATCCAAAAGGCGCGCTCAGGCCATCCCGGCCTTCCGCTGGGTGCTGCCGAGCTTGCGGCGCTCCTTTATGGAAAGATTTTGCGCCACAATCCCAAAAACCCCGCGTGGAAGGACCGCGACCGTTTCGTGCTTTCTGCAGGGCACGGATCCATGCTTCTTTACGCGGCACTTTACCTTTCAGGCTACGACGTTTCCCTTGAAGACATAAAAAACTTTAGGCAGCCAGGCTCGCGCTGTCCTGGCCACCCTGAATACGGAGAAACGCCTGGCGTTGAAGCGACAACGGGTCCGCTAGGTCAGGGAGTTTCCACCGCTGTGGGGATGGCCCTTGCCGAGTCCATGCTTGCTGCCAAGTACAACGAGCCGGGGTATAATATCGTTGACCACTACACTTATGCTCTTGTGGGTGAGGGCTGCCTTATGGAAGGCATTTCTTCTGAAGCTTCAAGCTTTGCAGGGCACAACAAGCTGGGCAAGCTCATTGTCTTTTATGACGAAAACCGCATAACGATTGACGGCTCAACGGATCTCACCTTTACAGAAGACATTGCCGCGCGCTACATCTCTTACGGCTGGCAAGTGTTGCAAGGCGACATGTACAATATGGAAGAAATAGAAAGGCTGGTTGCCGCCGCTAAAGCTGACCCGCGTCCAAGCCTTTTAATGCTCAAATCTGTAATAGGGAAGGGGGCGCCCTCTGTTTCTGGAAGTGCGAAGGCGCACGGGGCGCCGCTTGGCGAAGAGGGCGCGGCACTAGCCAAAAAGGAGCTTGGCCTTGACCCTGCAAAGGATTTCCAAGTTACTGCCGAAGCCGTTGAGTTTTTTAAAAAGCGAGCTTCTCATTTTTTGCAGCTTGAAGATGACTGGAACACGCTTTTTGAAAGCTGGACTAAAGCCTTTCCGGAAAAGAAAAAAGCGTGGGATGCTGACTTTGCTGAAGGCGGCGTTTGCCTCCATCGCCTTGATAAGGCAGTCTTGCCTGAATTTGAGGCGGAAGCAGAGCTTGCAACGCGTGCCGCATCTAACGCCGCGCTTAATGCGCTTGTAGAAGCTATTCCTAATATTGTTGGCGGCTCCGCTGACTTGCAAAACCCCAATGCTGCAGGTATTAAAGGCGCCGTTGCCTACACACCCGAAACGCCTGCGGGCAGTTACGTTTACTTTGGCGTAAGGGAGTTTGCAATGGCTGCAATTTGCAATGGATTGCAGCTGCACGGCGGCTTTCGCGCCTATTGCGCGACCTTCCTTGCCTTTTCAGACTACTTGAAGCCGGCGCTTAGGCTTTCCGCACTTATGAAGTTGCCTGTAATCTATGTGTTCACGCATGATTCAATTTATGTTGGGGAGGATGGTCCCACACACCAGCCTATTGAAATGCTTGCCTCTCTTAGAGCAATGCCCAACACATTCGTTTTTAGGCCTGCGGACGCGGAGGAGGCAGCCATTGCATGGAAAATGGCGCTCAAGGTTAAGGATAAGCCTGTTTGCATCGCGCTTTCTAGGCAAAACCTCCCTATGCTTAAAAAGGATGACGCTAGCTGGAGGCGGACAATAGAGCGGGGAGCATACATTGTGCAAAAGGGAGGTGACGCGCCTGACGTTACAATTCTTGCAACAGGCTCTGAGGTTTCCCTTGCAGTGCAGGCGGCTTCACTCGTTCCTGAACTGAAGGTACGCGTGGTTTCCGTGCTTTGCAAGGAACTTTTTGAAGCTCAAAGTGAAAATATTATTGAAGAAACCATTGGCGGGAAAAGGGGCGTTGTAAAGGTTGTAACGGCGGAAGCAGGCTCCAAGATGGGCTGGGAAGGCTGGGCTGCCTGCGGCAAAGGCTGCTTTTCCATTGACAGCTTTGGGCTTTCAGCCCCTGCAAAGCAGGTGGCGGAAAAGATGGGCTTTACCGCAGAAAGGCTTGCCAAGCTTATAAAAGTGCTGCAATAATAAACAATGAGCCGGGCTTTTCCGGCTCATCTTTTTTATCTTGCGCTTTGATCGTAATTTTCAGGAACAAGCACTGCCTGTATAAAGTTTTCGAGATGGATATATGTTTTAGCCATATCAAGCAGCTTTTCGGCTGTTATCTTCTCTCCTGCTGCTGCAAGTGTTAGGGCGGCTTCAGGCGAATCTGCTTTTACGCCTCGCCTTATCGCGCTTAAAATTCTAGAATGCACAAAGGAGTTTCTCTTTAAGCCTGTTTCAAGCGAGCGGCGGTAAGTTTCTGCCACTTTGCCAATGTCAGCGTCTGATGCTGGCGCGCTGCTTATAGCTATAAGCTCCGCTAATACCGCATCAAGGAGGCGTTGCCAGCTATCAGGCGCGCAACCAAACTGGATTGAAAGCGTAAACTGGCGCAGCTTGCCGTCATCGGAGCGTGGCAGTATGCTCAATCCCCCGTATGCGGAAATGCCATACGTGCCGCCTAACTCCTCGCGCACAAGCTCGCGCAGCCTTATATCAAGGAGAAGGCAAAAGCTATCAAAAAGCGCAAAGTCTTCAGGCGCGGGCTCAACTATACCGCCAAAAGAGATAAAAACACGCGCTTGCTCTTCAAGCCCTGCTCGCACTGTTTCCTTAGGCGTTCCTTTAGGGAAGGGAGGAAAAAGCGAAATGTCTGCCTTTTCTGGTGCTACTCCTCCTGAAGAAGGCAAACCCGCTATGTACTTTGCGGCAAACTTCATTAGCTCATTTTTGTCAAAGCTACCTGTAAAAATGAATACAAAGTCGCCCGCGTCAGCAAAGCGCTCCCTGTAAACACGCTCAGCAACATCACGGTTAAGGCTTGCAGCCATTTCAGGCGTCATATTTTTAAAGCGGATATTGTCGCCGTAGCGAAGGCGGACCACAGCGTCGGAAAACTGCGCCGAAGGAGATGCAAGGCGCTGCGCGGCTTCTGTTTCAACAGCAGAAACAAGGGTTGCCCAAGCGTCATCAGTAAAATGAGGCGCGGTAAACGAAAGGTTTATAAGTTGGAAAAGCGTTTCAAGGTCGCCGTTTGAGGAACTGCCGGACATTGCTTCCCAACCACTATCAATAGAAACGGCAAAGGAGACAGTCTTTCCCACGAGCTTCTTTTCTAGCTGCGATGCTGTAAAGCCGTTAAGCCCCGAAGCTTCGGCATAGTTTGCAGCAACGGAGGCGGAAACATAGTCTGCGTCAGGAACAAGAGAAAGGCCGCCTGGGCTATACGCAGAAAAAAGGATTTCATCTTGCCTAAAGGCTGTGGGATTCGCTATAACCTTTGCACCGTTGGAAAGCGTCCACACTTCAACATCGCCCACTTCACTTCCTTTAGCGGCAGAAGCTGCAATTTCTACAGAAAGAATAGAGCCTCTCACAAGAGTCGACTCGTCAAAAAGAGGGCGCTCAAGGGCTGCCTCGGAGTAAGGCGCAAGACTAGACGGAGGCTGCCATCCTTGCCACATTCGCATAAGAGCATCTTCAGAAGGCACGTCAAAAGCCGCATCACCTTCGGGAGCGCTAACAAGGAGAAGTGTCCCGCGACCCGGAAAATATCGGCGTATAGCTGCGTTTAAGTCACTTGATGTAATTTCTGGGATTATTCTAGCGTAAAGCGCGTAAGAATCTTCTATAGAAACCGAAGGCTCGTTATAAAGAGTGGATGAAAGAAGAGAAGAAGCAAGGGTCGAGGATGAAGTCTTGTCGCGGTTGCGCCATGCTTGCTCCGCTGATGCTAGAAAATTAGCGCGTGCTCGCTCCGCCTCAGCCTCAGTTACCCCCCAGCGGCGCAGTTGCTCTACCTTTTCCATTATAAAGCTAAAGCCTTCCGCAAACTTTCCAGGCTTAGGCACTGCCGCCGCGTAGGGATAAGCCGCCTTTCTTCCGTGAAGGGATGTGCCTGCCGCTGCATCAATAAGCGGGGCATCTGCCGCAATGAGGGCTTCTGCAAGCCGTTCATTAAAGACAGAAAAAAGCATTCTTCTCACAAGGTTAGCTTTAAACTCGCTTACAGTGCGCAAGGATATTGGCTCGCTCTGGCTTATAATTTGCACTGTTGTAAGCGTAAGCTCAGGGTCGCGAACAACTTGGGCAGCCGGTTCTTTTCTTATTGGAATGCTAAATTCGGGAACCGCGCTGCCAGCATCCTTTGCGGGAACCGCGCCTAAAATTTCCTTTACGGCAGCTTCAACGGCAGCAGGCTCGCAGTCACCAACAATAATCGCTGTCATCAGCTCTGGGCGGTACCACGTGTTGTAGAAGTCTAGGACGCGCCTGCGCGAAATATTGCGGATGATTTCAGGCTTGCCTATCGGGGAGCGATCAGCGTAGCGCGATCCCGCATACAAAAGCGGCAATTGCGCGTCGCGAAGCCTGCCCGAAGCCCCGCGTCCCAAGCGCCACTCTTCTATTATAACGCCTCGCTCCTTGTCTAGTTCCACAGGATCAAAGGTAATTGCGGAAGCCCAGTCGCTTAAAACCAAAAGCGCTGTTCTAAGCGCAGAAGGATCATCCGCGGGCACTTCAAGCATATAGACTGTCTCGTCCGCTGAAGTGTAGGCGTTTACTTCAGGGCCGAAGGTCATTCCTATGGACTCAAAATAGCTTACAAGCTCATTTTCCCTAAAGTGCTCCGTGCCGTTAAACGCCATGTGCTCAATCAAGTGGGCAACTCCGCGCTGATCATCCTCTTCAAGCACAGAGCCCGCCTTTACAGCAAGGCGCAAAAAAATGCGGTTTTCGGGCTCGCCGTTTTTAAGAATGCGGTATCCCATACCGTTTGCAAGCTCCCCGCTTACAACAGCTGTGTTTTGCGGCAAAGGCGCGGAAAGCTGTGCTCCAAAAGAAGCGCAAGAAAAAAGCCCTGCCGCAAAAAGGGCTAAAACGCATACTAATAGAAGAAAACGCAAAGAAAAGCCCCTTTGCGGGGCGGCCTTTAAGCCTTGTACAAGCATAGAAGTCTCCAAATTTGCCTTACTTATACCAAACAAGCGGATAATACAAAAGGTATCGATTTTTAAGCACATGCCTATGCTTGCTGCCAAGTTTCAAGCTATACTGGTCGCATGGCTTTTAGCGGAGCTTCACCTAAGTTTATTGAAGAGTTTGAAAAGCGTTCAAGCGACACTGTAAGCTTGGTCCTTATGGCGCGCGCATACGGTAGCATGGCGGCAATTCACGCTGCAGGCCTTGAAATTCAACCTGGCAAAAAGGATATTTGGGGTTTGTTGATTTTTGGCAAAAGCGCCCTTCATTTTTTTGTGCATCCGTCAGAAAACTACATGGGCTTTTTAATCCGCTCATTTGCAGGTGCGCGCGCCCCGCAAGAACAGTGGGTGCTCTTCCCAAAGGAAAGCGTTTTAAGCATTGCAGCTCCCCGCAAAAGGGGATTTTCATCCTTTCTTTCTAAAACCTCCACCATAGAGCTTTCCTTTGCTAACGCGCAAAACCCCTTGCTGCTAAAGGAAGAAGTCGAAAGCACCACAAGCAGCGCCCCTTACACCCTTTATTTTGAAACAATTGAGACTGCAAAAGAAAAGCTCCTTGAACAAGCCTTGCGCGAGTTTTGAGTATGGTAGTTGGATAGCAGCTGTTATCTGTTAGCCAATAGCCTGGAGCTTATTGCTTATAGCTGGCTTATCGCTAACCCCATAGCTAGATAGTGTCTACACAAGATTGCGCCAAATGCCGTGCCTTGTTCCTTGTTATATTCACACTACTCCTTTAGGTTTCTATTGGGCGGTATCACAACTTTTATCCTGGAAAAACAGCGTAGGAGATGATTTCATGGAGCTTATAAATTCAGCTTTAGTGGTCACACAATAAAGGGTTAACTTCAACATATAGTGCAAAAAATTTGTGAAAGATTATTGACACTATTAGGAATAACTTACGTGCCCTCATACATCTTTAACTGTGAGCTTAGATGGAAGGCTAAGCCGTTTGTTAACTACTAACTAAATATTGATTTTTTTTAAGGCGGCCTATATAGTCTAGTCACAATGGAACAAAATCTAAGTCCTGGTGAGCGCGGTAAAAACTCTCAATGTATGGTTGGAGTACTCGGTGCAGAGCAACAAGAGGTTAATCTATTGCGCGAAAAGCTTGTAGGCGCTGAAGTTTTTTCTATTATAGGAGTTGATTTTTGGAGCGGTACCCTTGCAGACATTCCTGTCGTTATAGCTTGCAGCGGTATTGGCAAGGTAAATGCCGCCCTCTGTGTGCAAGTTATGGTTGATCACTTTAATGTTGCGAGGGTTATAAACACAGGAACTGCGGGCGCTACAGAACCAGAGATTGATGTTTTTGACATGATTGCATGCACAGACACAGCTTCCCACGATTTGGATCTAACTAAATTCGGCTTTGACCCAGGTCAGCTTCCTGGCATGGAAACCGCCTTTTTTTATGCTGATGAAAAAATGCGCCACACCGCTATGAAGGTTTTTTCGGACTTTAATTTAAGCTTTTACAGCAACCTTGAAGAAGAAGCTGCTCGTGCCCCCAGCCAAGACAGCGCTGGCAATCCAATAAACAGGGGCTTTTTTTCGCTATTGCCCAGACTCCCCATAATGAAAGAAGGAAGAATTGTTTCTGGCGATGCTTTCATTTGTGAAGAGAGTGTGCGGAGCAACATAATAGAGAGGTTTTCTCCTTCTTGCGTAGAAATGGAAGGCTCTGCTGTAGGACAAGCATCCACTGCTAACGGCATTCCGTTTTTAATTTTGCGTAGTATTACAGACATGGCCGGAAAGGGAGCAAGCCTTTCTTATGAAAACTTTTCAGAGCTTGCTTCCCGAATTAGCGCGTCAGTTGTTGTTGGTATGATGGAATTGTCAGCAGAATGGCTTTAGCCGCCACGCCGCCCCCTGCTATTCTGAAGGTATCCAAGTTGCAAGCTCGCCGTTTTCTTCTATTATGCAAGGCGGCTTTTCTTTGTAAAAGACTGTTATTGTTGGATTGCGCACAAGGCAGTCTAGGTGAATAAGCGCGTCCGCGTCGTTGTCGTAGTTTTTGCCTATTGCAAAATGGCAAGTGCGGAACGCCTTTTCATCTTCAAGCATGTTGCCGCGCACCTCAGCCGCGGGGTTTAAGCCTATTCCAAGCTCGCCCAAGCCTCGGGCATTTTTTTTAAGAGCAGCGGCTTCTTCCTTTTCAATTTTTCCATCTTGAAAGAGCTTATCCGCTGCAAGCTCTCCCGCTTCAACAGAGCGGCGAAGTGCCTCAGCCTCCTTTCCGCCTGATATTTCTGTGATAAAGCCACCCTTGTATTCAACGCGGACGGGGGTTTCAGCAATGGCGTCGCCTTCTGTCAGGCTTATAGAGCCGTCAAAAACAATGACGCCTTCGGCTTTTCCAGGTAGCGGGCTTATAAACACCTCGCCTGCTGGAATATTACCGCCGCATCCCCCTAGGCAAAAATCCCCATCGTCGCTAAAAGGTGTCCTTCCTTCAACAGGAACCGTGATGTCAGTGCCGGCGGGTGCTGTCACGCGGATATGGGTTGCGCCTTCAAGTGCCTGGCAAATAGCGGCGCAGCGCCTTTTAAGGAGCGAGTAGTCAATTCCCGCAGTTCGCCTAAACATGTCAACGGTAACGCCCGGCATCCAAACAGAGCGCAATGTCTTTTTTTCTTCCATAAGATAATGAAAGAGGTGGTCTATCTTTTTGCCGTCTTCAGCTATAAAAGGGTTTTCAGTGTGCAAGCGGTCCTTTCCCATCTTGTTTGCAGAAACCGAGACGCACACATCAGGCTCACTTTCAAATGCCGCCATTGCAGCCCTATTTGCAAAGTCAAGCTGCGTTTTTACAGGCTGAATTATAAGCGTTGTCTCAGCGCCTAGCTTAAAAGCTTCCTCATAAAGTGCGCGGCTTATCTCTTCCACATCAGCTTTAGGATTTGTGATAATCAAAAACTGCTCACCTGCCTTGATTTTTAGAACATCGCGGACAACAGTTGATGCCGCTTCTAAAACAGTTTGCCTATATTTCATAACACCATTGTATGCTTTTTGCGCCCTTTGTACAGCCAGGAAGAGACTCCGCTTAGCCTCGCAACGTATAGCGCAGCGCACTCGTAGCATAGCTTCAAGCGCGCTTGTGCTGCGGATCATCCTGTGCTAAAAGCCTTACTATTGACTACTTACATTAGTTTTAGAGCAAGGCAGGAAGCAGGGTTTAGGACAGGACAGATTGCTTTACTCTACTAGCTTCTGGCCTTTAAATTCCAACTCCTAGCTACTACTAGCATTAACTCGCGAAATATGCTAGACTTACCATTAAAATTAAATTAAACTTTTCAGGAAACGATATGCTTAAAACTGTGAAAGACGTTGCCTTAAAGGATAAGCGCGTTGTTATGCGCGTTGACTTTAACGTGCCTATGAAAGATGGTCAAGTGCAGGACGACACCAGGATACGCGCCGCGCTTCCTACCATAGAATATATTCTTTCAAAGTCTCCACGCTCGCTAGTGCTTATGAGTCATCTTGGCGATCCCAAGAAGGACGTTAAAAAGGCGGAAGAAAAGGCGGGCAAGCCTTTCACTGACGCGGAAAAGGAAGCCTTTCTTAACGCCAAGAACAGGATGAAGCCTGTGGCGGAGCATCTTGCAAAGCTTTTGGGAAAGAGTGTTGAGTTTACAGGCGGCTGCCTTGGGCAGAAGGCTGCTGTTGAAGCGCTTCCTGAAGGAGGCGTCTTGATGCTTGAAAACACCCGCTTTGAAGGTGGCGAAACCGCAAAGGACGCTGCCGCGCAGGAGGCTATGGCGAAGGAGCTTGCCAGCTACGGAGATGTTTACGTTAATGATGCCTTCGGCACGGCGCACAGAGCACACGCTTCCACCGCCACAATCGCCAAGTTCATGGACGTGAAGGTTGCGGGCTTTCTTATGGAAAAGGAGGTGAAATACCTTGAGCCAATGCTAAAAAGCCCGCCAAAGCCGATGACGGCGATTATAGGTGGCGCCAAAGTTTCTTCCAAGATCGCCGTGCTTGAGAGCCTTCTAAAAAACGCCTCTTGCTTGATTATAGGCGGCGGCATGGCTTACACCTTTCTTAAGGCTCAAGGCCATTCAATAGGAAAGTCCCTTGTTGAGGATGATTTTATCGACACAGCGAAAAGCCTTTTTGAAAAGGCTTATGCAACAGGGGTAAGGCTAATACTGCCCGTTGACCACCTGGCAGCGGAGGAGTTTAGCGCTAGCGCTAAGCCCATTGCGGTTGAAGGCATTGATCTGACTGAAAGCCTTATGGGTATGGACGTTGGCCCCAAGACACTCGACCTGTATAGGGAAGCGATTCTTGCCTCAAAGTCCATTGTGTGGAATGGGCCTGTGGGCGTTTTTGAGTTTGATTCCTTCGCAAAGGGAACAGAGGAGGTTGCAAGACTAGTCGCGCAAGCGACCGAAGGCGGGGCTACAAGCGTTGTAGGAGGCGGGGACTCCGTAGCAGCTGTGAACAAGTTCAATCTTTCTTCCAAGATGAGCCATGTTTCAACTGGGGGCGGTGCCTCACTTGAGTTTCTTGAAGGAAAGGCGCTGCCCGGCATTGCAGCCCTTGAGATAAAGTAGGGTTTAAACCGCTAACTTATGGCAAAGCCCCCCTTGCAGGCGCTTTACAAAGGGCTTAGGCAAAAAAGGGTTTTTATTTTTGACTTTGACGGCGTTATTGCAAACACGCTTGTAGACCTTGCCATCGCCGTAAACAAAGCCCTTCAACACTTTGGCTTGCCGCAACTTGAAACAAGCGCCATACGTTGCTTTGTGGGCGACGGCTCAACTATCCTTATTGAAAGATGCTTGCGTGAAGCGGCTAAAACTGCAGGAAAAACCGATCTTTCTTTGGAAAATACCTGCAAGGAATTGCTTTCGTGGTATAAAAAGTATTACGAAGAGCATGCTGTAGAAAAAACTGCGCTTTATCCGGGTATAAAGCGCCTTCTTGAGCGCATAAGGGCTGAAAACGCCTTTGCCGCTGTAGTTACAAACAAGCCTTATCCCCTTTCTTCTTTGATTGCAAAAAAATTGGGCGTTTTTGACTACTTTACAGCAATCATATCGCCTGAAGACGTTGCGGGAAGCCTCAAGCCTATGCCTGACGGCCTTGCAGAGGCTTTAAGACGGATAAACGCCTTGAATTTCCCAAATGAACAATACACAGCGCAAGACGTCATTATGATTGGGGATTCCCCACAGGACATACTGGCGGGCAAAAACTTTGGCTGCGAAACTTGCGCTGTGCTTAAAGGCTATAACGAAAGCAAGACACTCTTTGCAACCCACGCTGACTTTTATGTAAACCTTGCAAGTGACTTATGGAATGTCTTTGCGTGAATTAAGCACTTTGGAAATAAGCCCGTATTCAAGAGCCTCTTCCGCTGTCATCCAAAAATCCCTGTCCGTATCTTCAGAAACCTTTTCTACTTGGCGCCCTGTTTCATCGGAAATGAGGCGATTAATGCTTGAGCGTATCTTTTCAAGCTCACGTGCGTGTATCTCTATTTCTGTAGCAACTCCCCTTATGCCGGAAAGAGGCTGGTGTATTAAATAGCGGCTATTTTTAAACCCAAAGCGCCTTTCTTTTGGAGTTGCAAGCAAAACGATTGCAGCGGCGCTTGCTACAAGACCCATGCCAATTGTTGTAACGGGGGCGTTAATAAAGCGAATAACGTCAAAGATGGCAAAACCCGCGTCAACATCTCCACCTGGCGAGTTTATGTAAAGGCGTATGGGCTTTTCAGAATCAGCTTCCATGACAAAAAGCTGCTGAACAATCTTGTCTGCTAAGTCCTTGTTGATTTCGCCTGATAAAAGAATTTGTCTTGTTTCAAGGAATTTTTTAGCAAAAACATCAGCTTTTTGCTCTTTGGACTGCTCGTCGCTCTCTTCTTCATTAAAATAAATCATGGGCTAAATATAGCCCAAAATGAGGCGGCATTCAACCTGCTTTTAAGAGCGCATCTTAACATTTGCGTGCTAAAAGGATATACTCTATTATCATGTCCTTGAACTGCGGCATTGTAGGCTTGCCGAACGTTGGAAAGTCCACAATATTTTCTGCGCTCACTGCGGCCCCTGCAGAGGCCGCCAATTATCCTTTTTGCACAATAAACCCAAATGTGGGCATTGTAAGCTTGCCCGACTCAAGGCTTGACTTTCTCGCGGAACACTTTAGCCCGCAGAGAAAGATTCCCGCCACAGTTGAGTTTGTAGACATCGCAGGGCTTGTCAAGGGCGCTTCCAAGGGAGAAGGGCTTGGCAACCAGTTTTTAGCTAATATCCGCGAGGTGAACGTGATTGCCCACGTTGTGCGCTGCTTTGACGACGCCGACATTGTTCACGTCAATAACCGAGTTGACCCCGCGGACGACATTGAAACCATTGGCATGGAGCTAGCCTTTGCCGATCTTGACACTACAAACAAGCGTCTGGAAAAAGCTCAGCGGTCGGGTCGCCTTATGGGAAAGGATGAGCAGCGAAAGAACGCGGCAACCATTTCCGCGCTAGAAAAGATAAAGCCTTTGCTGGAAAACGGCAAGCCTGCACGCTTTGCCGAACTTACTGATGCGGAAATGGAGGCGGTTTATGACTGCCACCTTATTACAATGAAGCCGCAAATCTATGTTTGCAACACCGATGAGGAAGGCGTGATTTCCGGCAATGAATATTCGCGGATTGTAGAAAAAATCGCTGCGGATGAAGGCTCCAAAGCGATAGCAATTTGCGGCAAACTTGAAGCGGAGATTGCGGGAATAGAGGACGAGCAGGAGCGCCTTGAGTTTTTAGGCTCGCTTGGCTTAAAGGAAAGCGGTCTTGCCACCCTCTCTCGAGCCGTTTACGCTTTGATGGGCCTTCGCACCTTCTTTACGGCAGGCAAGGACGAATGCCGCGCATGGACAATCCGCGCTGGGGATAAAGCACCAAAGGCTGCGGGCGTTATACACAGCGACTTTGAAAAGGGCTTTATAAAGGCGGAAGTCTATTCCTTTGATGACCTTGCAACGCTTGGCTCTGAGGCTGAAGTGCGCGCTAAGGGCAAGTACCGTATAGAAGGCAAGGATTACGAGGTGCAGGACGGCGACATTATGTTTTTTAGGTTTAACACTTGAAGTCTTTTAGCAAGGTTGCAACGTTTTCAGTCCTTTCCACCATTTTCGCATTAGCTTTCCTTGCAGCTTGCTCTTCTAGGGATGAAGCGCTCGCTTATCCAATTCCTTCGGGGATGCAGCTTGTATGGTTTGATGAGTTTGACTATGAAGGCGCGCCTAACCCAGAAAAGTGGGGCTATTCACTTGGGGCAAATGGCTGGGGAAACAACGAGCTTCAGAGCTACACAGATTCGCGCGCCAATTCTTGGGTAAGGGACGGCAAACTCTTTATTAAAGCTGAAAACGAGCGCGGTGAGTGGACAAGCGCAAGGCTCAATACTCTAAAAACTGAAAGCTGGACACACGGCTACTTTGAAATGCGAGCAAAGCTTGCGCAAGGGGCAGGTATCCACTCTGCCTTTTGGTTATTGCCTACTGATGACCTTTATGGCCGCTGGCCTCGATCCGGTGAAATTGATATTGCGGAATACTTAGGGGCTGAAGTCGGCACAATTTATCACGCGGCGCATACAGCGGCTTCAAGCGAGGAAGGCGGGAAGCAGTCTGCAGTTTCTAGGGTGCGGGACGCTGTAAACAAATTCCACAACTACGCTGTAGAATGGGCACCTGGCTTTATACGCTGGACTGTTGACGGCAGGGAAACGCTTTTCCTTGAAAATGACGGCGCAGGCAGTGAATCCTGGCCATTCGACATTCCCTTCTATATAATACTTAGCGTGGCAGTTGACGCAATCTACACCGATGCTGAAGGGGCAGACAATTCAATAAAAGATGCAGTTATGGAAGTAGACCATGTGCGCGTGTACCAAAGGATAGAAGAGGAAAACTAGGAGGCTGTTTCAATAGCCAATTAAGCCTACAGCCTTGGCTCTGCGGGTAAAGCAGGGAGACTGCCACGTACGCAAGGCAAGCAAGCCACTCTAATAGCAAGCAGGTATGCTTTCAAGAAGCTCTTCAAGTGTAACGACAGGCATGGCAAATCCTCCAAAGGCTGCCTTGTTGCGCGTTACAATGCAGTCGCAAAGAGCAGATTGAGCGCAAACTGCAACAAGGCAATCTCCAAAGTTTTTAGCAATCTAGTCTTTTATAGCTGCTTGCGCGCTCCTATCTAGTTTGTGGAGTTTCCTATCAAAGCGCGGCATACTCTCTACGCAGTAGATCACAAATCGAGCTCTTGCTACAGCTCTCCAATCAGGCAACTTTTTCCGCATATGCCTCTTGCCCGACGCGGGCGTCATGTTCGTCCTCCAGCATTTCAAAAAACGCCTTCTTCATCGCCAACGGAAATTGAATGCGCACTGCAATAGCTTTCAGCAAGCCCTTTTTCTTCTCTAGATAATCCTAGCTTTCAATCGCCCCTGTGGGAGTAGCACGCGGTTATCGTGAAACGCGCCGCAGCGCTGCGGCCAACTATGCCGTCAGCTTGGTTGGTACCGTCTCCTGCTGCCATAACTTTCCCTATGAAGTACCATGCGACATCACGCTTAAAGCAGAGTTGTAAATCGTGCAATTTATGCTAACTTAACCTTAGCCTTAATCAATAGCTTTTGAACAGCTTCAGTCCAACCCAACAAGCCCGCCTCCGTGTAGACGCTCCAACTACCGTCAGTCGCAACCACATATCCAAGTCCTCCGCTAGGGACAGCCGTGAGCGTGTTCCCGCCGATGTCGGTAGGCGTAGCGCTCCCGCCTCCGCCAGAGCTTGCGCTGTCCCCGCTGCTGTCGCAGCCTGCAAATATCAAAACAAGCGCCGCCAAGAGCGTCAACAAAACTTCAGTTTTTCTTTTTACAATAAACTCTTTTGCTTTAAGCATTTAAGGCATTTTTATATTGCCCACCCGCAAGAGGAGTATATAAAAAAAACAAGTTGGCAGGCCATACCCGCGTGTCCTTTTATTGCGTCTTTTAGCTAAATTAACGTTTTGGGAAGCGCTTCCTACAGCGCGGCATTTATACCGCGGCGGCAGGACGAAAGGAGTAATCCTTCACAGCGACTTGGGCTCCTCTTACACCGCGC
>CAYYCW010000001.1:0-37026 GCA_964470435.1 uncultured Treponemataceae bacterium | reverse complement strand
GCCGCTAATGAAAAAGGACGGGCTTGCCGAGCTTGCCCGCGACATTCAGGGCGAGCTAAAGGAAGACTTTGCCGCCGACTACGACCAGTCGGGCGCAATCGGCAAGCGCTACCGCAGGCAGGACGAGGCGGGCACTCCTTTTTGCGTTACCGTTGACTACCAGACAAAGGAGGACGGCACCGTTACCTTGCGCTTCCGCGACTCAATGGAGCAAGTGCGCATTCCGCGACAAGAGATTGCCGCGAGAATACGGGCGGAGACAAAGAGGTATAAAAGACAAGAGAGCTGATGGCTGGATTGCCTTTTGCTCTTATGTATTGATAAAGAAGGAGCTATTAAATGAAAATCTATAAGATAGTCGTAGTGGTTCTGCTTATCGCGCTTGCAGCAAGCCTTGTTCTCTACGTTGCCACTAGAGTAGTACAATACATACAGAAAGGCCCAAACACAACCACCCCTCTCATAAGAAAAGCTGATCCTCTTCCAGGCATACATGGTACCCCTATAAGAATAGGCGGCATTTTACCGCTTTCTGGCTCTATCGCCATATACGGCCTTGACTGCCTAAACGGAGTTGAGCTTGCATTTGAGGAAATTAACGCTACAGGCGGCGTAAACGGCCGTCCGTTAGAGCTTATTGTTGAAGACGACGAGGGCACCCCTGAAATAACGGCAAATGCATACAGTAAACTTGTTACTAGGGATGGGGTTAATGTGATGATCGGTTCTATTACTTCGAACTGCACAATAGTTGCCGCCTCACTTGCGCAGGCACAACAGGTGGTTTTGCTGACTCCTGCGGCTACAGCCGTTCCCGTTACAGAAGTTGGCGACTTTATATTTAGGGCTTGCTTTATTGACCCCTTACAGGGAACGGCTGCCGGGCGCTTTGCAACCGAGGAGCTTGGCATTAGAAGGGCGGCTGTTCTCTATGATATTTCAAACGACTATTCAGTTGGACTTTATGAAACTTTCAAGAATGCTGTTGAAGCCGCGGGCGGAGCGGTAACATCAGAATCCTACTCCACGGGAAACATCGACTTTTACGCGCAAATAACCAAGATAAGAAGAGACAATCCTGATATTGTCTATATTCCCGACTATTACAATATAGCATCCTTGATTGCAGGGCAGCTTAGGAATTCTGGCATAAATACGCCGATTATAGGTTCTGACGGCTGGGACGGCGTTACTGACATTGCGGGAAATGAAATGCTTAATGCTTTTTATTCCAACCATTACGCCGTGAACTCTACCGATCCAAAGGCAACAGCCTTTGCAAGGAACTATGAGTCTAGATACGGAATTAAACCTAAAGCGTTTGGAGCGCTTGGCTATGACTGCGCCTATATTCTACGGGATGCACTTTTGAAAGTTGATGACTTGTCGGATTCTGCCGCAATACGCGATGCCCTAAGCAAAACCAACGGCAGCTATGTTACTGGCTATATTTCATTTGATAAAAACAGGAATCCTATAAAGTCTGTGTTCATGCTTGAAATTATAAAAGGCGGCAACGGGAATCTTACGACAGTTTACCGTAGCAGAATAGACCCGAAGCGCTAAAAGCTCTGCTTGGGAACTTTGAGGAAATGGTGATTAATTC
This sequence comes from uncultured Treponemataceae bacterium, assembly GCA_964470435.1. GTDB lineage: Bacteria > Spirochaetota > Spirochaetia > Treponematales > Treponemataceae > Avitreponema. The sequence goes on along the minus strand of CAYYCW010000001.1, from coordinate 35,420 downwards.
ATGACTTACAAGTTTCTTTTAAGTGTTGCGCCTGGCAATATTGTGCTATTAATCAGCATTTCCTAAGCTATAAGCTTATAAGATTTCATCTACTCACAAAAAATCAGGCACTGTGTGCCCCCATGTTCTAAAGCCAACAGCTTCCCCTAAATGCTCTTCTTCTATTGTTTGGCTTTTATCCATATCCGCTATTGTGCGTGCCACTTTAAGCAGGCTGTGGATGCTGCGCCCTGAAAGCTTTAGCCTTTCCGCCGCTTCTTTTAGAAAAAGGCGGGCGCTTTCAGAAAGCGCGCAATAGCAAGCAATTTCTTTAGAGGTGAGATAGGCGTTTAGCCAGTCAGGGCCTGAATACTGCCTTTCGCGGTCGCGGTTTCGCTGCCACTGGATAAGGCGCGCGCAACTTACGCTTTTGCGCAGCCTCTCTTGCACAGAGTGCGTTTGCGCTTTTTTTTCTTCCGCGGCGTATGCAGGAAGTGAAGCTTCAACGCGAATGTCAATTCTGTCTAGGATGGGCTCCGCGAGCTGCTGCCAATAGCGGTTTATCATAGCTGGAGCGCAAGTGCAAACCCTTGCGGGCACGCCAAACTTTCCGCAAGGGCAGGGATTCATCGCGGCTAAAAGCTGAAAGCGCGCGGGGAAGGTTGTATGCCTTTCCGCCCGGCTTAAGCTTACTACGCCTGCTTCAAGAGGTGCGCGCAATGCTTGCAAAACGCTTGAGCGAAAAAGGGCTGCCTCGTCAAGGAAGAGCACGCCGCCATGCGCTAATGATATTTCGCCTGGCGCGCAATGCTTTCCGCCACCGACCATTCCTTCTAGGCTTGAGTTTTGGTGCGGCACCCTAAAAGGCGCGCTTAAAAGCATTCCGCTTGGGCTCGTGTCAGCAACGCCCGCTGTGCCGCGTATTCGTGTAAGCACAGCTGAAGTGTCTGCATCCAAAAGCGGCAGTATTGTAGGAAAGCGCGTTATAGCCATTGTTTTTCCGCAGCCGGGAGGCCCGTACACTAGCACATGATGACCTCCAGCTGCCGCTATTTCTAGCGCGCGTATAAGGGTGCCCTGCCCTGCAATGTCATCGAAGGTACCAAGTTCAAACGTATCATCTGGCCAAAGAACCTCGTATTCTTCTTGCGCCTTAGCCGCCTTCCTTTGGTTAAAACCTGCTTCGCCTTCCGCTACATCATCCTTGCTCAAGTTAAGGTTTCCTTCCTTTAGAAGAGTATAAGCTTCTTCAAGGTTAGAAACGGGGAAAATTCTTGCCTTTGGAAAGATTTCAGCTTCGCTTGAGTTTTCCTTAGGCAGGATAAAGGTGTTAATGTCGCTTTCAATGGCTAAGGCTACCGCAGAAGAAATGCCACGAACCTTCCGCACCACCCCTGAAAGCTCAAGCTCGCCTAAAACCATAACTGCGCTGCAGTCCGCCTCATCTTGGGGAGCCTCCTTTGCAGAAAGCACAGAAAGCGCTATTGCCAAGTCAAAGGAGCTTCCTTCCTTTTTTAAGTCCGCGGGGCTAAGATTAATCAAAACGCGCTCCTTTGGGAATTCAAGACCAGAGTTGATAATGGCAGCCTTAACTCGCTCGCGAGATTCCCGCACTGCACCGTCGGGCAAGCCTACAATTTCTGTGGCGGGAATGCCCTTTCGCAAGTCTGTTTCAATTTTTACAATTTCGCCCTCGTACCCAAAGCGTGAAAAGCTTACAATTTCCATAAAGCAGTCTCCGCTTATGTATATAGCGCAAGAAAGATTTAGCGCATTGTTTTTCTTGAAAATTTCTTAAAATGAAATAAAATTAACGATAAAAAAAGCGGATTAATCCGCATAAATTGCTTTTTGAGGAGTCTTTATGCAGGGCAAGCAAATTTCAAGGCAGCTAGAAAAGCAGCTTGCTAGTGAAGGCGTTGACATTGCCTTTATGCTAAAGTTCCTTGCAGACCTTAACGCGGGCAAGTTTCAAGGTGCCGCGCCTGTAAATATTTTCGACATTCCTTCATTGGCTCACCCGGATATTGTTGACCTAAGTTCCATAAAGACGTTTAAGGTGCAAAAAGAGCGGGCGCGGCAGACGTTTAGCTCCCTCAATCTTCCATTTAGCCCAGAAGATGTTGCGGATAGCGAGGACGAGGGGCAGTTTTCCTTTTCCCTTTCCGCCTTAAAAAAAATAGGGGTAGCCCTGTACCCAAAAACCGCATTTGGCATTCTTAACGGAGGCTCTGCCACAAGCTATGTTGACAGCAAAAAAAACTCAAGTATTTGCCCTGAAATTTTCCCCTTTTTTATAGAAAAATTCGCCTCCAATCTTGAAAGCTTAAAAGGACATGCTAAGGGTGCTACTCCTGCCTACTTTAACCCCGACGGCTCAACAGGATACAGCTTTTTATTTTTGAAGCTGCGCATGCTTCTTGAACGCAAGCTAGATTACGCTCACGCTTTCGGTAAACTCCCGTCTGTAATTCTTCCCGCATTCCAAATGACTAGCGTAAAAACTGATGCTGAAATTAGCGCGTCCATTGAACAATGCGCAGGCGACCCCGCCTTTATCTTACCCGCTAAGGACTTAGGCTACCCGCCTGTAGACATACATAGTGAAACGCAAAAAATGATGGCAGCCATAACGCATTCATCAGAAGGAGAGCCGCGCAGGATTTTCGATCGAGCTTACGGGGAACATGAGCGCGGCATTGCGCTACCGGGCGGGCATGGGCAAAACTTTGCAATACTTTCATCCCTTTACAAAAAGCTCGCGTCTATAGGCATTCGCTACGCTTGGCTTGGCAATATCGACAACCTTGGCTACACCGTTGATCCCGTTTCGCTTGCTGTCTTTGCGCTTTCAGGAAAGGAAGCCGCCTTTGAAACCTCTTTCAAAACGCCTTTGGACGTAAAAGGCGGCATTTTAGTGATTACGGATTCCGAAAAGATAACTTGCGCCGACATAGGCCCCGCGTTGCCTTATGAGCAAATGCTTACATTTGAGCAAAGCGGCAAAAAGCTTCTATTTAATTGCGCCATTGGTCTTTTTGACCTAGAGCGACTTATCCCAAAGCTTGGTGAAATTCCCTACAAGCTCCCTTTAAGGATAACGGACCAGGACAAGGACGCAGGGCGATACGCGCAAGCTGAGCAGCTAACTTGGGAAATTATAGGTCTTTTAAAAGAGTCGCTTTTTTTTGCTGTAAAGAAGGAAAAACGTTTTATTGCTTCAAAGATGATGCTTGAAAACCTGCTTGCAAGCGCCCCTGAAAGCTTTGCAAGCGTTCCTGGCTTTGCAGAAACGCCGCTTTACAAGCTTTCCCTTGAGTTAAAAAATGGGCTTTACACCCTTCTTGAGCGTGAGTACGGAATGGAGCTTTCAGGCGGCGCCTGGCGTCTTAGGCAAAAATAGGATAAAAGCATCTGGCAAGCGTTAAAGCGCACTTTTAGCTTTGTAAAAAACTCTAAACTCTAAACTTCTTCCCTAGGAGAGGCTAACCTCCTGCTAAGTGTCTCTTTCCAGTGCGAGATTAGCCTGTCATCGCTCCATGCAGCGTTTGCGGGGCTTGTTGAAGGCAAACAGACGGCCTTTATTCCCGTTTGCTCTTCCAAGTATTTTTTGTAAAGCGAATGCGCCTTTTGCCCGTTTGTAAAAATGCGCTCTATCTTGGCGGCGCTCAATATTATGCTTAAATCGTTTGGCGTGGCGTTTTTAATGCTACTGTCGGATGAACCGCAAATTTCGCAAGAATGAATTACATCCCAAAGCGCAAAGCCGTTTTTAAGGAGGAGCACGCTCTTTTCCGTTATTGTTTCAGGAAGAGGAGCGCCGCAAACAGCCGCCATAACTTTCCAAAAGCGGTTTTTAGGATGCGCGTAAAAGAAAGATTCCTCGCGCGATTTTACTGACGGAAAGGAGCCGAGAATGAGGATGCGCGACACCTCATTGAACAGTGGCGGTATCGGGTGCACAAGGAATCCTGGAGCGGGCATTCGCTTGCTATATTAGCTCAAGTTTTAAGCTACGAGCAACATCTATGTAACATCATTGCAGGAATCGCCAAAGCCGAATAAACTTGTGCTTCAAGGAGGGCTCGCTATAAAAAAGCGATGTCGTTTCTTTGCGCTACGCCACGCGTAACGGGCATACTGATATTGCGGAAATGCTGGAGAAGTAGTTGGCATTGGGACTATGTAAGCAGCCCATTGCTGTAAGCTAATCTACTCGCCCATGTAGACGCTAAAAAATCGGTATCCACGCTTTTCATTTCGTAAACGCGGTTTATATGCATAGGCTATACTACGCGAGCTTCCTGGAGAGAAGCGGCGTACTCGCTACCAAGAATTTGTGAAAACAACACCAGAAATCAGGACACTTGCCAACGGGTGAGAGCTGCTTGCTTTACCCTAAAAACAAAAACTTCTTTAGCCTAAAATGCTAGATCTTTCTTCTTTTAACTCTTTAAGGAGCAAAAAGACTTCAATGCCGTTTACGGTTTTATTTTTGCTGTAAGCGTCAAAGATGTGGTCGCGGCCTAGAACAAGGTGTTCTGAGGAAACTCCAAAGCAAATTGATGAGTGGGCTTCAACAAAGGCTGCAATGTGGTCCGCCGCTCTGATTAGCTTGCCGTCAACGGGGAAAAAGCGATCCTCGCTATATTTTTCTTGAAGCTCTTCAAAGCTAACATGCTTGGGCTTTCCGTCCACTAAGGCGCGATTTGAAAACTCATCATTTATAAAATAGAGCAACTCATCCTTAAAGCAGTTATCCATTAAAGGAAGAAGCTCTTTTTTTAGAAAGCGCTCTTCAATGTCCTTTACAATTTCAGCTAGGGAATCCGTTGCCCGCTTTACAGGGGAAATGATGTCGCGCGTTACAGCTTCCGGCAGGTCATGAAAGAGGGCGGCGAAAAAGTTGTTGTAAAGGCGCTTGCCTGAAATGCCCGCCTCACGGCTTAAAAGGAGGGTAAGCACGGCAACGTAATAGGAGTGGCCAAGCACATCCGTGTGCGGAATACGCGGCGTTTGATTCCAGCGTGTTTGAAAGCGCAAGCTTTCCGCCATAAGAAGAAAGTCGTAAAGGCTTTCTTTTTTTTGCAAAAGGCTGAGGGCTTTTAGGTCAGAAAGCGCCGCTAAGTCCTCGTTTAAATCCTTTTCTATTTCCGTAAGGCGACGCCTTTCGTTTAAAGGCTTAAGAAGTTCAAACTCGCGCATTGCGGAATACTTGTGCGCCGCGCGGGAAACGCGCGCGTTTATGTCTTCAAGGGAATGCGGCTTAAAAAGGTATGCAGCAAAGTCTTCCATAAACTTTGCGTCCGGCGCTATTGGCTCATACTTTTCAAGCACCCATGAGTTAAGCTTCTCAAACTCTTCAGGATAGTCTTTTCTTATAGCGCGTAAAACTGTAGCCTTAATGTCAGAAAGCGCTATCTTTCGTAATAGGTCAAAAAGGGAGGCGTAAATGATTTCTTCCCAGTTTATGGCGCGGCCTTCCGCCTCTTCAAACTTTCCGATAAGGTAGCACAAAAGCGCGCGCTCTGCTGCCTTGTCCATTTCCACAAGAGGCACAGGGCGGATTAAGTCGTTCCAGCGTTCGATTGAAAAGCCTTCAAAGACTTTAAGAATGAATTTTTTATTAAGCATTAAACTTGAATTTGGGTTAGCGTTTTTTTTCTTCTGACTTTTTTTGGTCTTGCTCCATCTTATTTTTCCAAATTTCAGCCTTGCGCTTAACTTCTTCCGCATCTTGGCGTTCGTTTAGAATAAGGTGAATTCTGTGAAGGGCGCGCAAGTAGTTAATTGCAAGCCTAAAGTCGTCAATGCGCCCTGTTGAAAGCTCATATTTTTCGCGGTAGCGGTTTGCAGCCTGCTCAAGGAGCTTTTTTACAAGCCTTAAGTGAAAGACTGTTGTGTCGTAATCTTCAGAATGAGGGTCAAGCCCTTCTTTTGACGCTTTTTTTAAGTCCATAATGTTTTTTGCAACAGTTGCAAAGCGCGCTTCGAGCTCAACAAAGGTCCACCTCCACTTTGTGTTATCTCCGTACGCGTCTTCTAGCATCCTAAGAGCAAGGCCTAGCTTTCTTACAATATAGTAGCGCATGGGCTCAGAAAGGCTTTCAAGCTGGTCTACCTTGTCGGCATATTCTGAATATGGTGCGTCAACATAATTTGAAACAGCCTCTTCAAGATAAATTATTGCCTTGTAAATAGTTTTGCGCGCTTCATTTAACGCATATTCGTTTTTTGTCCTTAATGTGGCAATATGAACATAATGCTTAGCAATAAAAAGAGACACTATATCAAGTATTTCGCTTGCCAAAATAACGCGGTTTAAGCTTTGCGCGTTTGTGTTTTTTAAAATATCTTGTCGAATTTCTTTCTCGTATGTAAGGATAGAGTCTATCTTTGCTTGATATTCAATATTCTTTTCCTTATAAACTTGTTTTCTGATATCTACATCTTCTGACATAGAAAGCTCCTGTTTTAGCTTGTGCTTTTTTAGTTATACTTTGCTAAAAGTTCCCGCGCGTGGTCAAGTGAAGCTGCGCCGCCTTTTCCTCCTGAAAGCATTCTAGAAATTTCTTCCGCGCGCTCCTCTCCTTTAATTTCGCAAGCAGAGGTAGAAGTTTTTCCGTTTACGGATTTTTTTTCTATCATTATATGATTATCGGCTTGGCAAGCTATAGAAGCAAGATGTGTGATACATAAAACCTGCCTTCCCTTAGACAATCCGCTAATATGGTTGCCTACAGCAACGGCGCTTTCCCCGCCAATCCCTGTGTCTATTTCGTCAAAGATTAGGGTGCCTGTCTTATCAGCCCTAGCAAGCACTGTTTTAAGCGCAAGCATTACGCGGGAAAGCTCGCCCCCAGAAGCAATTTTAGCAAGGCCTTTAAGTGGTTCTCCCGGGTTAGGGGAAATTAAAAACTCCACATTGTCAAAGCCAAACTGCGAAACGCTGCGCTTGCCTTCAGGGGAATCCTTAGCCTTTAGGGAAACCTTAAAGCTAGTACCCTTCATTCCGAGGCTTGCAAGCACATCTTCTACAGCTTTTTCCATATCAATAGAAGCTTTTTGCCTTTTTTGAGAAATTACGCTGCCTTCTTCAAGGAGCTTTTTTTCAAGCGCAGAAATTTCAGCATTTAGCGCGCCTTGCTCCTCGTCCCTATGCTCCAGCTGCTCAAGTTCTTTTTCAGCGTTTTGCTTAAAGGCAATAACGTCATCAAGGGAAGGCCCGTATTTTTTCTTGAGCTTGTAAATGAGTGAAAGGCGCTCTTCTACAGCTTCAAGCCTTGCAGGATTAAAAATAGCTGAGTTCATAGCTTCCGAAAGCTCCGCGCTTATGTCTTGCGCTTCATAAAACACGTTTTCAAGCCTTGAAACTTGCCCTGCCAGGCTTGAATCTATGGCGGCAGCGCTTTCAAGGGTGGCGAGCGCTTTTTTAATAAGAGAAAGAGCGCCATCTTGCGGCAAGGAAGAGGAAGAGCCGCCAAGCGAAGCTACGCTTTGGTCAAGGGCTGCATAAAGCTTTTCGTGCTGCGAAAGGCGCTTTTCTTCAGCTTCAAGGTTTTCATCTTCCCCCGCTTCAAGAGCGGCAGCTTCTATTTCTTGTATTGCAAAAGAAAGAAGCTCCCTTTTTTCAGATAAGCCTTTTTCTTCCGCGCTAAGCTCTTCCCGCCGTTGCCGCGCTGAGGTAAGCTTAGCGTAAAGTAGGGAAAACGCTTTAACTTCATCCTCTATGCCTGCGTACGCGTCAAGGTAGCGCCTGTGCTCGCTAACCCTAAAAAGGGACTGATGCTCGTGCTGGCCGTGTATGTCAACCAAAAAAGAAGTAAATTCTGCAAGCTCAAGGCGCGTTACAGGAACGCCTTGAATCCAGCATGCGCCCTTGCCGCCTAGCTTTGCGCTTCGCCTTAAAAGCACCCTTCCTGAATCCGCTTCTATGCCGTGCTCTGAAAGCCATTGCAGGGCTCCTTCGTTTTTTTCAACAAGCACGGTGCCTGAAGCTATTGCTTCTTCCGCGCCTGTGCGCACAGTGTCCGCCTGCGGCTTTCCGCCCAGCAAAAAGGAAATTGAGCCAATTAAAATAGATTTTCCCGTGCCTGTTTCTCCTGTAAACACAGTAAAGCCAGGCGGCAAGTTAAGGGAAAGGGTATCGATTAGTGCAAAATCCTTTATGCTTATATCTTCTATCATAGTTGCTCTATTGCGTTCTGCGCATCTTTGCCATTATCCGTAAGTCTAGCTACAGGCGCGCCTGCCCAGTTAAGCTTGTATCGTAGGGCGCTGTAAAAGACTTCAGGTGCGCATCCTATAAGCTTAACAGGTTTTTTTGCCATTTCAATAATAATTTTATCCCCGATTTGCAAGTCAAAGGATTCTTGCCCATCTACAGAAAGAACTCCACCGTCCTTATTTTGCGTGCCTGCAAAATCTATGATTATTTGCCCAGATGAGGGCAAAACGATTGGCCTTGAAGAAAGTGAAAAGGCGCACACGGGAGAAAGAATAACGGCTGGAACGTCAGGTGAAAGAATAGGCCCGCCTGCCGCAGCGGAATATCCTGTTGAGCCCGTAGGCGTTGCGGCAATAACGCCGTCAGCCTTAAAAAGGCCAAGGCAATGCACTCTATTTTCATCCTTAAAAGAAACATCAAAATTGATAATTTTTGTGCCATGCCCAGACAAAATGGACAAATCGTTAAGGGCGCAAGCGGTATAAACGGCAGAACCATTGCGCAAAACTTCCGCTTGCAAAAGCATTCGCCTTGTGCTGTGAAAGCTGCCGTCAAGGTAAGATTCAAGGGCAGATTGCCACTGGCTAGGCTTAATGCCTGCAATAAAGCCAAATTCCCCAAGGTTTACAGGAAACACAGGTATACCTGCCCCTGCGCAGTATCTTGCTGCAAAAAGCACAGTGCCGTCCCCGCCTAGGGTAATGGCAAAGTCGTGGGCTTCAAAGGGATTTGACTTGACTTCATTTCCATCGTATTCAAAAACACGGCAGGAAATATCCCTTTTATCAAAAAAGGAAGAAATAGCCGCCGCGAGATACGCGGCTTGCGTTTTTCTTTTGTTCAAAATAGCTATAGCATTAGTTATTGTGTGCATTGCAATCGCATTTTAGCAAATTATGGCAAAGAACGCAAAACTCTAGCTATTTTTTCAATATTTTTAGCGCCAAGGCGTGGGTACAAGGGAAAAAGAATGCAGCGCATAAGAAGGGATTTTGCATTCATAAAGCCTTCGATGGAATCCCCTAAAAAGGCTAATGTGGAATTGACAAAGGCAGGGCTTGCGCTTATTCCTTGCCTTGAAGCATAGCGCAGCACATCGTTTGCGGCAGAGTCAACAATAACGGGGAATGAGTAAAAGGAAGGCTCGCCGCGCCCTATTTGGCTAAGCGGTTTGTGCCTGGCGGCGCGCAAGCGCATAATGGAATGAGTAAAGCTTTCGTTTATTAAGGCGCGCGCCTTGCGGTTTTTTTTCATTTCCTTTATTTGGACTAGGGCAAGGCTTGAGTTCATGTCTGAAAGAATATCCGTTTCAGGTGCGCCTTCAAACATTTTGCGTATTGTAACACCCTCGCTACGCGCGGGCGCAAGGAGAATCGCGCCGCCACCGGCGGTAAGAAGATCCCGCTCTTCAAGGCCAAGTATAGAAAAAAGGGCACCTGAACCTGCAACATAGGCGTTGTCGGGAAGAACGCATTCTGCCTCGCTTTCTTCTTTCGTAAAAAAATCGCCTTCAGAAATGCTTTCATCTTCATCTTCGGGCAACTCTTGGCAATAAAAGGCACCCGCGCTTTGCGAAATATCTTCTATTACAGGAATGCCAAGGGCAAGGATGGAGCGGACATCTGGTAAAAAGCCTAGCGCGTCAAAAAGAAGAAGGACGCTGCCTCCTCTAGCAATAGCATCGCGTACAGTTTCCGCTGTAAGTTGAGCTGTTTCAGCATCCACTTCCGCAAGCACAGGCGTAAAGCCCAACTGCATTACACATTTATAGTGCCACACGGGAGAAAGGGCTGAAATAATAACGCTTGAGCCAGGCTTTACGCCAAGCGCGTCCAAAGCATAACGCAAGGCTGTAGCGCAACTTCTAAGCGGAAGGGCAGCCTCTGCAAAAAAGGTGTCTTTTGCTGTTTCTGAAAGCTTTTTGTTAATTTCCCCCGGCCCTGTCTTTTCAGAAACCATGCATGAAAGTACAGCGTCCATCTCTTTGCGCATAATAGTGGAGCTGTAAAGGGGAATTGCCATGTTTTTTTATAAAATGGTAAGGCTCTGCAACTCTTTTAAGTTTATAAGCTGGCGCACGTCAAGCACAATGAGATATCTGTCCTCTTGCCTTATAACGCCTTTTATGTATTCTGCGCCTATGCCTGAAATCACTTGAGGTGGAGGCTGAATATCATGCACAGGCACAGTGATAACACGCGCAATTCTATCTATAATCACGCCAAGTTTGCTTCCGTCTATTTGCAGAATCACAAAGCCATTGGAATATAAATCCTCTTCTTCAGTAAAAGTAGCCTTTTGCAACTGAAAGCGCCTGTGCAAGCTGATAATCGGTATAATTTCGCTTCTAAGGTTAAAAATGCCTTCAACATAGGCAGGTGCATTAGGAATGGGGCGTATTTCTTGCACGCGGACAATTTCCTTTACCATCATTATATCAACGCCATAAAGCTCGTTACCTAACTGAAAAGTTACAAGCTGACACTGGGATTCTTCCGCCATTGCTGCCTCCGCATAAAACGTATTTAGGACGATTATACAACTGCTGTAAATATTTTGCAAGGGAATTAAGCTTAGAGCTTAGAGCTTAGAGCTTAGAGCTTAGAGCTTAGAGCTTAGAGCCAAAAGTTCTCAATCTCTAACATCACTTTGTGCTATAATATTAGCAAAAACATAAAATGCGGAGGTTTTAAGTTGAAGGTTTTAATTGTAGGAGGCGTTGCAGGCGGGGCTACTGCGGCTACAAGGCTTAGAAGACTAGATGAGTCGGCGGAAATTATCATTTTTGAGCGCGGCGAGTATATCTCTTTTGCAAATTGCGGGCTTCCTTATTTCATTGGCGGCGAAATTACAGAAAAGGCTGCGTTAACCTTGCAAACGCCTGAAAGCTTTAAAAGCCGCTTTAACATTAATGTGCGCGTGCAAGAAGAAGTAACGGCTATAGATCGCGCGGAAAAGAAAGTAACCGTGAAGAGGGCGGACGGCTCCTCTTACACTGAAAGCTACGATAAGCTGCTCCTTTCACCTGGGGCTGAGCCTTTGCGCCTTCCTCTTTTAGGCGAAAACATATTTACGCTAAGGAGCATTCCAGACGCTTTCAAGATAGACGACTTTATAAGGGAAAAAAAGCCAAAAAGCGCAGCCATTATAGGAGCAGGGCTTATAGGCCTTGAAATGGCAGAAAACCTTACCAAGCGCGGCCTTTCGGTTACGGTGTTTGAAGCTGCTCCCACCATAGCAGGCATTCTGGATGGGGATACAGCTTGCGACGTTGTGAATTATATGCGAGAAAAGGGCATTACGGTAAAGATGAATACGCAGGTTAGCAATATGGATGAAACTGGTTGCGACATGGCCATTATTTCCGTTGGCATAAAGCCCGAAGGCGGCCTTGCCTTATCTTGCGACCTCGACATGGGCGTTAAGGGCACAATAAAGGTGGATGATCACATGTGCACAAGCGACCCTGACATCTACGCTGTAGGCGATGCTGTAGAAGTGCGCAATTTTGTTTCAGGCGAGAATGCTTTTATTCCCCTTGCAGGTCCTGCAAACAAGCAAGCGCGCGTTGCCGCTGACAATATTGCAGGCGGCAATAGCAGCTACAAGGGAAGCTTCAGCACGTCCGTGTTTAAGATGTTTGACATGACAGCCGCTGCCACTGGCTTAAACGAGCGTGCTGCGCGTGCCTTAGGCATTCCATGCGACAAGGTTTTCTTGTATTCCGCAAGCCACGCGACGTATTACCCCGGCGCGCGCTTTATGAGCTTAAAGGTGCTTTTTGACAAGGAAAGCGCAAAGATTATAGGCGCGCAAGCCGTGGGCTTTGAAGGCGTTGACAAAAGGATAGATGTACTTGCAACCGCAATCCGATTTGGAGCAACAGCGTCTGACCTTTCTTCCCTTGAGCTTGCATACGCCCCACCTTTTTCTTCCGCAAAAGATCCTGTAAACATGGCGGGCAACATGATTGAAAACCTTTTAAGTGGAAAGGTTAAGCAAATACATTGGCACGATGTGGACGCTCTTACAAAAACTGAATGCCTTCAGCTTATAGATGTTCGCCCCGCTTCAGACTATGCCAAGGGAACAATCCCACAAGCGGTGTCAATTCCGCTTGCGGAGCTTCGCGAAAAGCTAGAAGATTTTGACAAGAATATTCCTGTCTACGTTAGCTGCCAGGTGGGGCTTACAAGCTACCTTGCTTGCCGCATACTTTCGCAAAACGGCTTTAATGCTATAAACCTTGCAGGCGGTTACAGGCTTTATAGCTCTGTAATGCGCGCAAGAAAGGGCTAGCCGCAGGGCTTGTCATCCTATAAAAAAGCCCGCAGGCACTTATCCTGCGGGCTAGGGTTTTTTCAAGGTGAGTTTTACGCTGTCTTAATTTCAATCATGCGCGGCTGGTTTTCGGGGCGGCGCGGAATGTCAATTTCCAAAATGCCGTCCTTAAACGCGGCCTTCACGCCTTCCGCGTCAATGTCGGCGGGCAGCGTAAACCTCCTGCTAAACGAGGCTATTCTGCGCTCCCGAATAAGGTATTCTGGCGCCTTGTTTTCGCCGCTATCAGCCTTCTTTTCAGCGCTTTCCTCCTGCCTAGAAGAAATAGAAAGAACGCGGTCTTTCAGACTAATTTCAACGTCCTTATCCTTGTAGCCGGGCAGCTCCATTTCCATAATGTAAGCGTTGTCGGTTTCCCTTACGTCTACGCGCGGGGCGGCGGTTGCAGTCGCTGGAACAAAAAAGCTCATGCCGCGGTCAAGTACATCGAACATGTCCGAAAAAGAAGAATTAAAAAGACTTAATGAGTTCATGGTATCCTCCAAAATTTTAGTTTTAGCCAGGCTTTAAAACCCGCTTTACACAGATAATACAAGCAATAAGAGTGCCAAAATAGTAAACAAAAAGCAAAAAAACAAGAAAGTAAGATTGAATTATACCTAATTCATTGTAATACCACTAATTATAAGATGAAAATATTTACGAAAACATGCACAACGAAGTCTTGTGCGCCGTATTTTTCAAGCGAAAACTGCATACGAAGCAGCCCAAGTAGGGCGATTTTGGGCTAGCCGTAAAAAAAGCAGGGAAAAGTGGGGGCAAAACGCGCAAACATAGCTAAATTGACACTATTTAGTGTATTAATTTGATACAGTATTTTTGTAACAGAGTTAGATAGCCCGTGCCAATCCCTCCGGCTGCATACTGCCGAAAGGCTAATTTTATAATGTTGCAGAAAGCGAGATAAAGGTATATTATCTAAGATAGGATGTTTTAGGCTTTTGTATTTATCGATCTAACTTTAGGAGGATTTTATGTCCAGGAAAAAGCATTCAATGGATGGGAATCAGGCTGCAGCGCACGTGGCTTACGCCTTTACGGAGGTTGCAGGAATTTATCCCATTACTCCATCTTCTCCAATGGCCGATCTTGTTGACCAGTGGTCAGCAAAGGGCTTAAAAAATATTTTTGGTACGCCTGTAAATGTTATAGAAATGCAGTCTGAAGGAGGGGCTGCGGGCACTGTTCACGGCTCACTTGCGGCAGGCGCGCTTACAACAACCTTCACGGCTTCGCAGGGGCTTCTTTTGATGATTCCCAACATGTATAAAATAGCGGCTGAGCAACTGCCGGCAGTTTTCCATGTTCCTGCAAGGACAGTGGCGACGCACGCCTTAAGCATTTTTGGGGATCAAAGCGACATATATGCTTGCCGGCAAACGGGTTTTGCCATGCTTGCAGAAACTAACCCTCAAGAGATTATGGACTTAGCACCTGTGGCACATCTTGCAGCTATTGAAGGAAAGGTGCCGTTCCTCAATTTCTTTGATGGGTTTCGCACTTCCCATGAGGTAAAGAAGGTTGACACTTGGGATTATGATGAGCTAGGGGAAATGTGCAATATGGAAGCTGTCAAGGCTTTCCGCAACAAGTCCCTTAACCCAGCGCATCCTGAAATGCGTGGCTCGCATGAAAACGGCGACATTTTCTTTCAGCATAGGGAAGCATGCAATACTCTTTACAACGCGTTGCCTGCTGTTGTTGAAAAGTATATGGCTAAGATTAATGCCAAGATTGGCACAGATTACGGCCTTTTTAACTACTACGGGGACCCAGAAGCTGACCGCGTGATTGTCGCAATGGGCTCCATTTGCGATGTTGCGGAAGAGGTTATCGACTACCTTTGCGCTCGCGGAGAAAAGGTTGGCATTGTAAAGGTGCGCCTTTACAGGCCGTGGGTGCAAGAAAAGTTTGTTGCGGCCCTGCCAAAGACAGTAAAAAAGATTGCTGTTTTGGATAGGACAAAGGAGCCTGGCGCTCTTGGCGACCCGCTCTTCCTTGATGTTGCTACAACACTTCGCGAGGCACAGCTTAACAACATTGTCCTTACAGGCGGTCGCTACGGTCTTAGCTCAAAGGATACACCGCCTTCAAGCGTGTTTGCAGTTTACAAGGAGCTTGAAAAGGATGAGCCAAAGCCGCGCTTTACGGTGGGCATTGTAGATGACGTTACAAACTTGAGCTTGCCTGAAATAAAGCCTGCTCCTATAACTACAGCTGAAGGTACAGTGGAGTGCAAGTTTTGGGGCGTTGGCGGCGACGGCACAGTTGGCGCTAACAAGAACTCCACAAAGATTATAGGCGACAACACTGACAAGTACATTCAAGCGTACTTTCAATATGACTCCAAAAAAACAAGCGGCATTACAATTTCGCATCTTCGCTTTGGAGATAATCCTATTAAAAGTCCCTACTATATCAACAGCGCGGACTTTGTGGCTTGCCACAACCCTTCTTACATCACGAATGGTTTTAAGATGGTACAAGACGTTAAGCCAGGTGGTACCTTTCTTATCAACTGCCAGTGGACAGATGAGGAGCTTGGCAATAAGCTAAACGCGGCATCTAAAAAGTACATTGCTGACAACAATATTCAAGTTTACACAATTAACGCTATTGACAAGGCTATTGAAATTGGAATGGGCAAGCGCACTAATACTATTTTGCAATCCGCCTTTTTTAAGCTTGCCAATGTAATTCCGATTGAGCAAGCTATTAGCGAGATGAAGGATGCAGCGAAAAAGTCATATGGCAAAAAGGGTGATGACATAGTGCAAATGAACTATGCGGCTATAGACGCGGGCGTTGAAAGCTTGCACAAGGTTGAAGTGCCTGAATCTTGGAAAAACCCGGAACCTGACAAGCCCGCGCCCGCGCTTAAGGGAGACGCCAAGACGGTGGCTATGGTTGAAAACCTTATGAACCCCATTGTAATGATGGACGGCGATAGCTTGCCTGTTTCTGCCTTTACGGACTACGCTGATGGGCATTTTGAGCTGGGGGCAACTGCATACGAAAAGCGCGGTGCCGCTGTTGCCGTTCCACGCTGGGAAGGTGCCAAATGCGTGCAGTGCAACCTGTGCTCCTTTGTTTGCTCCCATGCTACAATACGCCCCTTCCTCCTTTCAGAAGAGGAGGTTAAGGCGGCACCTTCCATTACGGAGGTTGAGGAAACAAGGCCTAAGCCTTCAAAGTACAAGTACATTATAAGCGTTTCCCAGCTTGACTGCACAGGTTGCGCGGAATGCATAACTGTGTGTCCCACTGATGCCATTAAAATGGTACCACTTGAAGAAGAGGTGGAAAAGCAGCCGATTTTTGACTACCTTGTTGAAAACGTAAGCAAAAAGACAGATGCCAACATCAATGAGCTTACGCCTAAGGGCTCGCAGTTTAACCAACCGCTTTTGGAGTTTTCAGGGGCTTGCGGCGGTTGCGCTGAAACCTCTTACGGTCGCCTTGTTACCCAACTTTTTGGCGAGCAAATGTACATTTCAAACGCTACAGGCTGCTCTTCAATTTGGGGCGGTCCTGCGGCAACTTGTCCCTACACAGTGAACAAGGATACAAAGCGCGGACCTGCTTGGGCAAACTCCCTGTTTGAAGACAATGCGGAGCACGGACTTGGCATTCACCTTGGGCAAAAGTATATCCGCGAAGGCCTTTGCTTTAAGCTTCAAGAGCTTGCGGCTGACGCGGGCACGCCAGAATCCCTTAAGGCGGCTATAGCGAGGTTCCTTGAAACAAAGAACAACACGCTTGCAAATGTTGAGCCTACTAAGGAGCTAATTGCAGAGCTTGAAAAATGCGGATGTGCCAAGTCAAAGGAGATACTTGAGCAACAAGATTACTTGAGCAAAAAGTCCGTGTGGATTATGGGTGGCGACGGCTGGGCCTATGACATTGGCTATGGCGGCCTTGACCATGTAATTGCTTCTGGCGAGGATGTAAATCTTCTTGTATTCGATACAGAAATGTATTCTAACACAGGTGGACAGTCATCAAAGGCTTCAAACATTGGAGAAATTTGCCAGTTTGCGGCATCTGGCAAGGAAATAGGCAAAAAGTCATTGGCAGAAATGGCAATAGCTTACGGATATGTCTATGTTGCCCAAGTTGCGCTTGGGGCAAATCCATCGCACACAGTGAAGGTTTTAGTTGAAGCTGAAGCGTACAACGGTCCTTCCCTTATTATTGGATATTCGCCGTGCGAGCTTCATGGAATAAGGGGCGGCTTAAATCACTGCCAGGATTCAATGAAAAGCGCTGTTACATCAGGCTACTGGAATCTTTTTAGCTTTAATCCCGCGCTAAAGGCTGAGGGTAAAAATCCCTTTACGCTTGCGGCAAAGCCCGTTGAAGGAAAGTACCAAGAGTTCCTTGCTAATGAAACGCGCTATTCAAGCCTTGTTAGGGAATTCCCTGAAAGGGCAGAGATCTTGTTTAAGAATAGCGAGAACGCTGCAAAGGCAAGGTTTGAGCATCTGCAAAGGCTAATTGAGCTATATAAGTGAGCTATAAAATGCGGGCGCCTGCAACAGGGCGCCCTTTTTGCGTTTAAGGCTTTACTTTAACCTAGCCTTTTAGCGACCTGTCTTTATATATGAAATCTTATGAAAAAGGCTTTCAAGGCGCCTTAGCTCCTTTTCTGAAAGCATAGCGCGCGCAAAAATCTCTTTTAGGAATTTTTCATTATCCTCGCCGCCAGCGTATTTATAAAGCCCCGTGCGGCTTATATTTGCAGAAATGCCAGAAACCGCGTCTTTAAGGCGCTCAAGGCTAACAGGCTCGTAACCATGCGGGGCGGAATCAAATGCGCGCGAAAGTACGTATAAAAGCACTTGAACAGCGTGAGACAAGTTAAGGGATGGAAAGCTGTTGCTTGCAGGAATACAGACAGAAAGGGAGCACTCGTCTAGCTCTTCGTCTGTAAGACCTGTGCGCTCGTTGCCAAAAACTAGGGCAAACTTAGCGCTAGAACTCAAGCCGCTAACGTAAGAAGCAAGCTGCTCTGGGGTAAATGCTATGCCCTTTCGCCTCTTTCCGCGCCGCCTTGTAGTTCCTGCAGCAAGTGAGCAATCCGCAACGGCAGCAGCAAGGCCCTCCGCGTTAGGCTGAAAGAAGGCGGCCGCTTCCCAAATATCAAAGGCTTGCAAGGAAAGCGCGCGCACTTGATGCTCGTTAAAGTCATTGCGGCAACCTACAACACGCAAGTCAAAAAAGCCCATGTTTTTCATGGCGCGGCACACGGAGCCTACATTCCTGCTTTCTTCAGGGCGGCAAAGCACAACAGCAACGGACTGCGCATTCATGCCTTTATTTTCGCTTTAAGCCTTGTTCTGTCAACAGGAAAAGGCTATACTCCACTTGCAAAACTAGGGTGGCAAGCAAAGCCCTTGCTAAAATAAAAGCATAATGGCAGAAAAAATCTTTTTAGGCAAAAATGTTCTTGTAGTTGGCGGCACAAGCGGGGTAGGCGCTGCCCTTGCGCAAAGACTGCTTGCTGCTGGCGGAAGGGTTAGCGTAATTGGAAAGCCTGGAAGCGCAGCACAAGGCGAATTTGAGCTCTTTATCACCCTTAACCTTGATGAAAAAAGCTGCCTTAAGCCGCTTGCGGAAGCTGCTAAAAACTCCGACGTGCTTTGCATCGCGCGCGGGGAATTTTTGCAAAAGCCTCTTGAACACACTACAGCTGAAGAATGGGAAAAAACAGTGTTTTCAAACCTTGTTATGCCGGGCTATGCAGTTTCTGCAGCTCTTTTAGGAATGAAAGAAAGGCGATGGGGCAGAATCCTTCTTTTTGGCGGAACACGTACTGACAGAGTGCGCGGTTTTGCGACAAACGCTGTGTATGCTGCTGCAAAGACGGGGCTTTCATCCATAGTGCGCTCTGTAGCTGAAAACTACAGCAAATTTGGCATAAGCTGCACAGGGCTATGTCCAGGCTTTATTGAAGACAAAGCTCTTTCAAAAGAAGAGCAAGACAAGCTTAAAGCAAAGATGCCTACAGGCAAGCTTCTTTTACCAGAAGAGGCGGCGGACATTGCCTTTTATCTTTTATCCAATTTTCACCTTAACGGCTGCATTGTTACTGCCGACAGTGCGTGGACACCGCAAGGCAACTGCTATGTTTTCGGCTAAAAAGCTGGCTGAGCTTTCGCCTAGCCAGCGGCGCAGGAAAATCATTCTTTTGCTTGCAAGCCTAGAGCGCGCCTTACTTAACGGCAGCAACTCTAGCGACGACGAGCGCATGGTGGATGGCGAGCTGCTTGAGCTCTGCCGCCTTGCAGCTTTAGACACTAAAATTTCAGAAGAAGACAAGACGCAAATTGAGCTATTGAGCGACAAGCTTAGAGGACATCCCGAAGATCCGCCAACTGCTGAATTGCGGCTAAGGCTTTGCAACACCACAAGGAACATTATGCTTAAAGCTGCGGGGACTTTTCCTGCGGAATGGGACCTTATACACCCTGAACGCGGCAGCCAAGCGCATGGGCTTGCGCAAAGATTTTGCCATAAAGGGATTAGAGTGTTTTTAGAAGACATTCGCTCCCCGTTTAACGTAGGCTCCATATTTAGGACAGCGGAAGCCTTTGGCGTAGAAAGGCTTTATCTTGCGCCTGGCTGCGCGCCCGCTGAACACCCACGCGCAAGGCGCTCAGGCATGGGAAGCATTGACTTTTTGCCTTGGGAGCGTAAAACGCTTGAACAACTGCCCGAAGGCTTTACCCTTTTCGCGCTTGAAACAGGCGGCACTCCGCTAGAGAAGTTCAGCTTTCCTAAAGAAGGAATTGCAATTATAGGCTCAGAGGAGCTGGGTGTAAGCCCCGAAGCACTAGAAAAAGCTTCTAGCCGCGTTTCAATCCAACTTTGCGGCATAAAAGCTTCGCTTAATGTGGGCGTGGCATTCGGAATACTTATGCAAGCTTGGACACAAAGCTTACCGTTAATGCCTTAGTTATGCGTTATAGCCTTATTCGGCTTGATTAACGTTTCTAGCCGCCTCAAAGCTTTGTGCAAACTCCTTTCCAAGGTTATCACACATTTTCTTAAATTGAGCCTCATCTGATATGGAAAACATTTCAAGAAATTCAGGGTTAATCTGGTCAAACGTCATGTCGCCATCCTGATATTTAATTATGAAGTTAACAAAAGAAATAAGCGCTGCAAGGCTTCTAAACTCTTCTGGTGCCTTTTTGTAATTGTGCTGAAAGCGTATAGCATTTATAATGGGTGCAGGCAAATTCCATTTTTCAGCTAACGCCGCGCCGATGTAAGGATGATTGACTTCTGAAGTTAAAATATTAAAGATATTGTCAGGAATATTTCTAGAATCTTTTAGCTTTAATATTTGGTTATGAAGCTCTGAGCTAGGGTAGACAAACTCAAGGACAATTTTGCCAAGACAACGCAACAGTCCGCAAACATAGGCTGCATCAATTACTGCAGCATTTTTTATTTTATTGCTAGCAATCCATCCCGCGTAAAAGGCAGACTTATACGAAAGCGCCCAAAGCTCGCTTTGTTGGTCAGTTGTAGCCTCCAACACATGCATAATACCAATGGAATAAAGAAGATTTCTTATCCCTCGAATTCCTACAAGGTTAACAGCGTATGGAATGCTTACAATTTTACGCCTAAGCCCGAAGGCTGCAGAATTAACAAGCTTTAGAAGGTCGGTGGAAAGAGCAACATCGCTTGCAATGTTTACAGCAATATCAATCATATCAACGTCAGGGTCATCTAACAGCTGTTTAATTCGCATAATATTGTCAGGAAACTGAGGCACATTTTTAATAAAGCTTGCAATCTGCTTGCTTAATTTTGGCACGTCAACATCCGCGATCTGCTCCCCAATAGGAATAACAAGGCGCACAATTGTTTCACCGTTTTCAACAAGCACAAAGAAATTGTCATCAGGCATTCCTATTTTTCTAAGCATGATAAGGGATATTAGTATACCAAGCCCTGAGCCTTCGCTATCGTCAACTGCTTCAGGAAGCACATCCTCAAGAGCTGTGTATTTGCGGGAACGCGCAAGCTTGTCAAATATGCGCTTAAATTCGGTTTTTGTAAGCTCTGTATTGTTGCGTACCTCAATAACTAAGTCATTGCCAGAACGACACAGTATAATTTTAATATAAAGCCCTGTTTCTTTTTGCAGCTTAAGGTAATAATTGAGGTTTGCAAGCATGTCCGCCTTAAAAAGGCGCATTCCCTTATCGTAGTCGGCTTCGTCATTAACATCTAGATTTTTCTGCAAAAAATAAACCCGCTTTGTATTTGCTTTTTTTGCGTTTGTAGCAAGCTCGTTTATTACATATGAAAGAAAATCTTGCATTTCAGGATGCTGCAACGCCTGCAAAAACTCAGCAAGAACAAGGTCAGCATATTTTGAAAAACTGCGCTGAAATGAGTGCGTTTTAATTGAAACGGGCAGTCCCATGTTTACAGCATTTTTAATTTTACTGGAATCTATGGAAATATTGTGACTCATAGGTTAATATCGATATAGAAAAAGAAGAGAGCCTTTTTCTCTTCTTTATATTTAGAATACAACTTCTGTTTAATGCGGTCAACCTAAAAGTTAAATAGATATACAATTTTTTAATATGGGTAAGTCGCTTAGAGCTTAGCTGTTAGCGTATTGCTGACTCCTTGCTTTTTCCTAATGTTATAGGCTACATGCTAATAGCTTTTTCCCAAGCTCTGATTGATAAAACAAAGATTTTCCGATTATTATATTGTTAGGATGAGTTGTAGGCATTTCGTAATACTGTAACACAGCGGCGGGTAAAGGGCAAAGCTTAAGATACTATAGGGCGTGCATCTCTTCCTTTAAATATTTTTTTGGGGGCTTTGCATGAAAAAGCACTTAAAACCCTTGGCGGCGCTTCTTGCGGCATTCGCGCTTGTATTCGTTGTTGCCTGCTCTAACAACACATAGGAGGATTTTGCCTCTGCAGTTGAACTTGCGGGCACCACATGGACTACCTATTACACGTTCTCGGGTAGCACAATAGATTGCGAAATTGAGTTTGCCGACGCCTCCAATGTAATGGTTAACTTGACGAATGTCCCCATTGTAAGCTCTGCCAAAATATCAGGCACATACACAATAAGCGGCTCAACACTTACCATAACAAGCACCTATGCGGAAGAGGATGCCTCCATAACATTGAATGATGCCAGCTATGACGGCAGCAGCACGATTGCAGCCACAGTCGCTTCAGTAAGCCCAAGTCTATTAGAAATGGTGCTGCCACCCAACACGCAATTAACGCTTAAAAAATCCTAGAGTGTATTAAGAGCTTATAGTTATGTTAGCCCCCTAACATAAGCTATGAACTCGCAGTCAAGCTCTGCAAGGCTCCCTTGCGCTCGCCTCGCAGAGCAGCTCGCTGCAGGCAGGCAAGCTTCAAGCGGAGCCCACTCTCATAGTCTATGAGATACCCCTAACATAGCGTATATGCTATATATCCAGTGCTCAGAGCTAATAGCTAAAAACTTCTACCAATAAAGCCAGCGTTCACGGCTGTTTTTTTATTCTTTCGTATAAAGAAAAATCGCTTTGAAGGAAGGATTTGCTTGCCATTTACTGCAAGGCAGGTGGAAGAGCCGCCGTCCATTTGGATAGCGCTTGCAGCTCCTAGCGCCTTTATTAAAGCAGCGCCTTCAGTAAATGAAATGCCAGAGCCACTGCCCAAAAGCGAAGACTTTACGGCAGCAAGTATAAAAAGCGTTTCGCCCGCTCTATCCAAGCCAAGCACCATGCGGGAGTTCCTAATATTTGGAAAGTCAACAAGCTCGCCATTATCCAAAACCTGCCAAAAGCCGCCAAAGGCAAATTCCGCATTTTTAGTAAGCGGCTGAATGCTTTCATCTTGAAAGGGTGCAATGGCTGCCCTTCCGTCCTTAAAAAAGAAAATAGCAGCGTATCTTTTGCTTGAAGGAGAAATCAGAGTGCCACCGTTTATGTAAATGCCTGTGGGGAACATCTTATCTCCCTTTTTTGCAAAAGGCGTCATGTTTATAGCAACAGTCGACCCTGTTCTTGCGGCAAAGTCAGCGGCAAACTCACCCTTAAAGGATGCTCTGTTCTCTTCTTTTCCTTCAGGGAGGGAAGCTACTATAGAAACGCTTTTAAGCCTTATTTTAATGGCCGCAAACTCTGTGCCGCAGGTGGCATTAGGCAATTCAGCGCTCCAAATGCCCGCTGCAAGCTCTTCCCACTGGGCAGATTTGGCAGCCGCAAGTACTTCTTCTATGTGCAAGCTTGCATCTTGCTCATCTAGCTCGCCTAAGCTGGCACAAGAGGAAAATAACGCAACTGCTAAAGCTAAAAGAAAGGAGGCAGCAAACAAAAGGCTTAAACGCCTTTTGTTTCGGGCGCGAAAAAAGCTTTGCTTCATTTTAGCCTTTCCCTTTTAGAAAAGGCGCAACCGCAATAATCTTGGCGGTAAAGGTTATGCTCTTTTGAAAGGCTCACTGAAAGGGAATATCCTGCTTCTTTTTTAAAGTCAGACCACAGCCACTTAACGCTTTCCGTCTTGCCCGCTTCAAAGCCTAAGCGGTTTATTATGCTTGCGTTTTTCATTGGGCTTACTGTAAGCGTTGTGCAAAAATAGTCAGCGCGCATTTGTGCAGCCTCTTTTGCTACCCTTTTAAGGCGAAGGGCAAAGCACGCCTCGCATCTTGCTCCGCCTTCTTTTTCGTTTTCAAGACCGCGCGCCGCCTCATAAAAAGGGACGTTATCGTAGGTTTCTTCTATGTAATTGACAGGAAATTTAGCCTCTTTTGAAGCGTTAAAGGCATCAATTATCTTGCGCTGGCTTTCCGCTCGACGCGCGTATTCCGCGTCTGTATCTATGTTTGGGTTATAGTAGAACACTGTTACCCTAAAAGTATTAGCAAGGCGACTTATTACAGAAGAGCTGCATGGCCCACAACAAGAATGAAGTAGAATGCTAGGCGCGAGTCCGCCATTGGCTACATTGCAAGCAATTTGCTCAAGCTCTTTTTTATAAAGGGAGTAAAAAATACCCTTTCCCGCCTTTTCAACGCAGGGAAAAGTATCAGTTTCTTTAATCATACAGCGAAGTTAGCAAAAGGGTAAAATCAGCCCTTTTCTAGCATAAGAGTATGCGTTATGCGGTTGCAAAGCTCATCAGGACCCAAATACTGAATAGCACCTGGATACACATAGCTTGTCTTTGTAGCCCAAACCTTGCGACCTTCTTCAAGAGCCTTAAAGGGCTTGCCATTAAGGTCTACAAGGGCTTTTTTAATTACAGGCTTTTGAACGCCGCTTCTTTTTTCCATGTCCATCATCATTGTAAGCGGTACGCCGCC
Source organism: uncultured Treponemataceae bacterium (assembly GCA_964470435.1). Classification (GTDB taxonomy): domain Bacteria; phylum Spirochaetota; class Spirochaetia; order Treponematales; family Treponemataceae; genus Avitreponema. The sequence continues at coordinate 11,521 of CAYYCW010000001.1, read as the reverse complement.
CGCAACCCATTCACTTGCAGGCGCTGTCAAATTCCTTACAGAAGAAAGGTAGCCTGTAAGCCCCGACGCCGCAAGGACAAAGGCTGTAAAGCCCAAAGAATAGCAATAGTCGGCATCAAAGTTAGACGGAAAGGCACTCCTCCCCTCATACCCAAAGAAATGACAGTACGAGCTAAACTTGCCCTTGTACTTTCCATCCTTTGCCATTCTTTTAAGCTTTATTTCAACAAGACTAAGAATGAGCTTTTCCGTTTCAATGCGCGAAACCTGCACATTGCCATGCGGATCACGCTCCATAAGAAACTGCTTTGCTATATCTTCAGGCAAGGCTGCAAATGTTACGGCGGATGAGCTATTCATGTTGTGCAAAAGCCACTGCTTTTGCGCTTCAAAGTTCGGAAGCTCATTAAACACATCAGCCTTTGTAGCGATAATATCGTTAAGCTCAGCGATTAGTGCCTGCATTTCAGGTACAAATTCTATAACACCTTCAGGAATAAGGATTACGCCAAAGTTTTCACCCTGCTCGGCGCGAGCTATAATCACTTCGCAAATTTCATCTCTAATTTGGCGAAGAGTCATCTTTTTTTCTGCAACTTCTTCAGAAATTAGGCAAATATTAGGCTGAGTTTGCAGCGCGCATTCAAGGGCAATGTGGCTTGCGCTCCTTCCCATAAGCTTAATAAAGTGCCAGTACTTCTTTGCGCTATTGACATCGCGCTCAATGTTTCCGATAAGCTCGGAATAGGTTTTAGCAGCTGTGTCAAAGCCAAAGGAAATTTCAATCATGTTATTCTTTAAATCGCCGTCTATGGTTTTGGGCACGCCTATAACCTGCGTTTTAATATTGGCATTGATAAAGTGCTCTGCAAGGAGCGCAGCGTTTGTATTAGAATCGTCCCCTCCTATAATTACAACCGCGTCAAGGTTCATCTTTTTTGCAGTTTCCATTGAAGCGGCAATTTGGGCATCAGTTTCTATCTTTGTCCTGCCTGAGCCAATGATATCAAAGCCGCCTGTGTTCCTGTATTTGTCAACAAGGCTAGAAGTTATTTCAATATGCGTCCCCTCTATAAAGCCTGAAGGCCCGCCAAGAAAGCCAAAAAGCCTTGAAGCTTCGTTTCCCCGCTTTAAGCCGTCAAAAAGGCCTGCAATCACATTGTGGCCGCCTGGCGCCTGCCCCCCTGAAAGGATTACGCCGACAGCAAGCTCTCTTTTTATGTTTGGATTGCTCCCCTTTTGAAAGGAAACTAACGGCTTGCCGTAAGTGTTTGCAAAAAGGGCTTTCAGTTCTTCCCTGTCGCCAACGGATTCTGTAGAGCCAGACTCAACAATGGCGATGTTTTCCAAGTTTTCAAGAAAAATGCTTGGCAGCTTTGGCTTGTAGCTATAGCGGCTTTGCTGAAGGGGGGATATTGTCATCTTTTTCTCCGCATAAGTTTCAGTAATTAAAGATTATATTGCAGAATACTAGCCTTTACAAGGATAAAGTTTTTTTGTTGATGGGAAAAGGTTTGTTAGTTTTGTGAAAAGTTAACGGCTATCAGTTAACAGCTACAAGCTAAAGGCTATTAGCTTATAACTTATAACTTCTAGAAAAAATCCTTGCGGGCAAGGGGCGTGCCTATCCAAACACCTTCCGCGCCTAAATAGTTTAGGGTTTGCCCTTCAATTAAAATTTGCACTGAATCTACTGTTGGAAAGGTTGTAGCCGTAAAAACCACCTGTGCTAGCTGGGCTATTGCCCCCTCAACACCAAAGGGGCTAAAGCGAAACTCCTCGCTTATGTTTAGCGTTGCAACGCCGTCCTTTACAAAGGCAGAAATAAGCCTTGTGCCCGCGGGGATTAGGCTTATAATTCCTTTTTGGCGTTCAGCTTCTGTTGGCCCTGCAAATAAGGCAGTTATTGAGTCAGCAAGCGGTGAGTTCGACCTTGGAATATCCTTTAGGACTTCTTGGCGCACCACCGTGCCATCCCTGTCTATTGAAACAAAATAAAGGCGTTGCTGCCGTGTTGGAGCAGCCGCTTGCTGCGCGGGAGCTGTCTCGCTGCTAGGTGACCTGCCTTCAATTTGCCTTTCTTGCGCATGGCGTGGGCTTTCAGGTGCTGCAATAGCAGGAGCCGCTTCTCCAAGCGTGCTAGGCAAGGCAGGGCTTGGCGCGGGCGCTTCATCTTCTATATTAGGCGCTCTTCTTTCTTCTTGAGGTGGAACGTTTACCCTTGTCTGTCGTGCATCTTCTTCTGTAGGTGAAATTATTTCTATTAAAGGTCTTTTGCTTTCATGGCCGCTCGCGCTTTCTGCAGGTGCCGGCCTTAAAGGCTGTGCAGGCTGGGGGCTTTCCATGCGCGCAAAAAAGCCTGACTCCTGAAAGGAGCGCACAGCGTTTGTGATTCTGTCTTTATTTATAAAAAAAAGCAAAAACATAAGAAGGATAAACGCAATCCAAAAAAGACAGCCAAGTGGAGCTTGTTTTTGCTTATTTCCAGGGCGCATTTTGCAATGATACGCAAAAATTGGTAAGGTATGCAAGGCTGTTATTTTTCCTTATACTTTATTTAGGTGCCCCATAAGGGCGAGTAGTATTTTTTGTAAAATGAGTTTTTTTGAAGAAGGCGAATACTTAAATCTTCCGCTTGTTGTAATTGCAGGCCGCCCAAATGTGGGAAAGTCCACACTTTTTAACAGGCTTCTTCACAGCCGAAGGACAATTACTGATCCTACGCCAGGCGTTACTAGAGATTTAATAGAAGAACAGGCCTTTCTTTGCGGCAAGCCCTTGCGCCTTATGGACACGGGCGGCTTTAAGCTTAGCGGTGGCCAAGATGACGCGCCAATAGACGCCCTTGTAGCCAATAAGACAAAAGAGGCTATCAAAGGCGCTTCTTGCATTGTGCTTCTTTTGGAAGCTGGAAATATTACAGCTGAGGATGAGGAGTTTATAGCGCTTCTTAGGCCTTATTGGGATAAGGTGATAGCTGCTGTAAACAAGACAGAAGGCGAAAGGCTTGTGCCGGAATCTTGGAACGCGCTTTCGCTAGGCTTTAGGGAGCTTTTTTTTATAAGCGCTGAACACGGAGACAATATTGGGGATCTTTCTTTAGCAATTGCCTCTTCCCTTGACTTTTCCTCTGTAACAATAAGGGAAACGCGGCAAGCTAGACCTATAAAGATAGCCATTGCGGGAAAGCCAAACACAGGAAAATCCACATTGGCAAACCTTCTTTCGGGACAAGAAATGTCTATTGTTTCTAACATTGCTGGCACTACGCGCGATGTTGTTGAAGGTCGCTTTTCCTTTAAGGGAAAGAGTTTCGAAATTCTTGACACTGCGGGCATAAGAAAAAAGGGGCGCGTGAGCGAAGACATAGAGTATTATTCTGTAAACCGCGCAGTAAAGGCAATTAAAGGCGCGGACATTGTTTTTCACCTAATTGATGCGGAAGAAGGCTTTACAGAGCAGGATAAAAAGATTGTCTTTCATGCATGCGAGGCGGGCGCGGGCGTTATATTTGTACTTAATAAGTGGGATAAAATGCCACAAGAAAAAAAAGCCTTTAAGGCCGCGCTTTCCAAAATACGTATAATGTTTGCTAAAATGGAATACGCGCCTATAATTCGCCTTTCCGCAATTAAAGGTGAAGGCGTAAAGGAGCTTCTTGAAACTGCGCTAAATCTTTACAGCGAGCTTTCAAAACGCATTGAAACTTCAGCGCTTAATATTGCCCTTGCAGACTGGCAAGAAGCTCATCCGCCACCTATTACAGCGGGAAGGAGGTGCCGCATTAAGTACATTACGCAGGTAAGGACTAATCCTGTTAAGTTTCTTATTTTTGCTTCAAGGCAGGAATCTCTGCCGCAGCAATACCTTTCATACCTTTCAAACTGCATACGCAGGGACTTTGGGTTTTCTAAAATTCCTCTTTTGCTTGAGCTTAAAGAAAGCAAAAGGAGGCGGGAGGGCGCAAGATGAACAGGGGCGGAAACTCTTACGGCTTTTCAGGTTTTTCCATTGGGCAAGTTGAGCGCATGATTGGAGTAAAGGCTCATATTGTGCGTTATTGGGAAGATCAAATTCCGCTTATACGCCCGCAAAAGGATTCTCTTGGAAGGCGCTTTTATTCGGCAAGGGATGTTTCTATCCTTTATCGGTTAAAGTATCTTATTTACGAAAAGCACTTTACAGCCCTTGGTGCAGGCGAGCAACTTTTGCGCGAGCTTTCAGACAAGTCTGCAGCCGCCAGGGGAGAGATTATAATACAAGAGCTACGGCGGGAGCTTATAGGCATTTACAGCATTGTAGCTAAGAGCTGTGAGCAAAAAAAGGATGCGGAAACTGTTGAGCCTGAAGAAGAGCCAAAAAAGAATGAGGCAAATAAAGGCCAAAATTCCCAAAAAGCCTAAATCATCGTGCGCTTTAGAAAGCTCATGCGTTTGTCCTGAAAGTTCAGCTAAAATTGAAAGCGTTTTTTCGCCTTTATCTGCGGAAAGTTCCTCTCTTATAGAAGGCTTTAGCGCTGTTTTGCGCAAAGCCTTTCCGCTTAAAGGCCAGCGGCAGGGAAGCCTTCATGAGCGGATACGGAAACTTTCGCACCTTTTAACCGACACAAGGAGCGAAAGGCCTTCCGCATACATGAATAATCCCTTGTATCTTTCGGCGTATTCTTATTACTTTTTGTGGTGGAACCTTATCCGCCTTTCGCGCCTTTTTGCGCCCTTGAGCCTTGCGCGCAATTTGCCTGAAAGCTTTGCCGCTGTTGACTTTGGCTCAGGGCCCTTAACTGCTGTGTGCGCCCTTTGGATTGCCTGCCCGCATTTGCGCAAAAGGAAAATACGCTGGTATTGTATTGATATTTCTAGGGAAGCCCTAGCCGCTGGCGAAAAGATATATTTAAGCCTTGCAGCCATAACAGGCCTTGAGCCTTGGAAAATTATTCGCGTAAAGGGGGGCTTAGGCATCCAAATAAAGGAGAAGGCAGCTCTTGTAGTTGCCGCCAATGTATTTAACGAAATTATAGGCACATCAGAAAGTAAGGGGCGCATTGCCGCAAAGCCTTTTAGCGCAAAACACGCCCTTAAAGCCCTTTCTAGCTTTGCCGCGCCAAACTGCGAGCTGCTCGTAGTGGAGCCTGGAAACCCCGCGGGCGGCTTTTTTATATCACAGTTGAGAAAAGCAGCGCTTTTAGAAGGGTTTTTGCCCATTTCGCCCTGCCCGCATTCTAGCCTATGTCCCTTTCCCGGAAGCAAGCGCGAAAAATGGTGCCACTTTGCCTTTAGCACGAAAGAAGCGCCTAAAGCTCTTATTAGCCTTTCTAATGCCGCGCATCTTCCAAAGGAGCGGGCTGCCCTTTCCTTTATTTACCTTTTGCGTAATTCAAGCGTAAGCGCCAAAAGCATTTTTACGCAAGAAAGCGATTGCCTTGAAAGCGCTAAATGCTGCATTGTTCGCGCCCGCGTATTGTCAGAAAAAATAAAACTAGCAGATAAAAAAAGCGGGCGCTATTGCTGCTCGGATCTTGGAATGCTCCTTGTTGTGGATGAGCAATGCGGCAACGGGAAGACCAACAAAAGCGAAGAGCTTAATGCAGGAGATTTGCTTGAGTTGCGCTTAAAGGAGATGCCGCCGCCTAGCGCAAAAAAAGACCCAGTAACAGGGGCTATTATTATCAATTTGGTTCAGAAAAAGAAAGCCACGGGCTGGCAGGGGCAATGCTTACAGGATTCAGCGGGTCAAGACCATAGCGCTTTGCAAGCTGAAAACGGGCGGCATTCAAGTCACGCGGGTAGGGTGCTACGAACTCAACCTCATGCCCGTTTTCGGGGTGGGCAAAAGAAATCTTAAAAGCGTGAAGCGCAAGGCGGCTTATAAGGGGCTTTTCTTCAATCTTGTCCCCGCGCCATCCTCTTTTAATCTCTGAAAGATAAAGGGGCTTAGCTCGCCCGTAAAGGCTGTCGCAAACAATGGAAAGCCTAAGCAAGCGAAGATGCGCTCGTATTTGATGCGTTCTTCCTGTAACGGGACGCGCTTCAATCCAGCTATAAGAGCCGCAGCTGCAAAGGCAAGAAAAATGCGTTAAAGCCTTTTTGCCGCGCCGCCTGTCTGGAACGCTTCTGTGCTCCCTGTCGCCGTCCGCCCTAAGCGCTTCAGAAACAGAAATGCTCGTCCATTCGGGGTTTCCTAGCACAAGAGCGTGATAGGTCTTTTTTACCCGCCGGCTTTCAAACTGCGCGGATAGCTCTTTATGCGCGTTGCTGTTAAGGGCGTAAACAACAAGGCCAGAGGTTTCCTTGTCAATCCTGTGGACAGCAAAAAGCCTTTCGCCCTGCTCACAAATTGAAGCGGCGGCAAGGTCAAGGCGCGGAGCATTTTCATCCCATCGGTCTGAAGCAACTAAAAGCCCTGACTTTTTGGAAAGCACCGCAATCGATGAATCCTTGTATATTAGCGAAAAGGGCGAGTCTTTTTTCAACTTGGCGTATTTGCGTCAAAGGACATTTTTTGATATACAAAATAATTTAGCCAGTTTACAAAAAGCAAATTCGCGTGTCCTCTCCAGCTTACAGAAGGCTCTTTTGAAGGGTCATCGCTTGGAAAGTAGTGGCGCGGGATATCTATTTCAAGCCCGCGATCAATATCGCGGCGATACTCCCGCGCAAGCGTGTCCACGTCGTATTCGGCATGCCCTGTTGCAAAAATGCGCCTTCCTTCGTTTCCTGAAACAAGGAAAACGCCTGCCTCATCAGACTCCGCTAAAATTTCAAGGTCAGGACAACGCAGAATATCTTCCCTGTGAACTGTTGTGTGCCTGCTATGCGGCGCGTTAAAAACATCATCAAAGCCCAGCATAAGCTTGTGCTTATGGTTTAGCACCTTATGCTCAAAAACGCCGAAAACCTTCTTTTTAAGAGGATACTTTTTTATTCCATAGAAATGATATAGCGCCGCCTGCGCAGCCCAGCAAATAAAAAAGCTTCCAAAAACGTTAGTGCAACTCCACTCCATAATAACCTTTAGCTCATCCCAATAGTCAACTGCTTCAAAATCGAGGTGTTCTATTGGAGCCCCCGTTATAATGAGGCCGTCAAACCTTTCATTTTTTACGCTTTCAAATGTGCGGTAAAACGCCCTAAGGTGCTCAGGAGCTGTGTGCATTGACTCGTGGCTTTCCATAGTTAAAAAGGTAATTTCAACCTGAATGGGCGTGTTTCCCAAAAGGCGCAAAAGCTGCGTTTCTGTCACCTCTTTTGTGGGCATAAGATTTACAATGGCAATCTTAAGCGGGCGAATATCTTGAACTAAAGCAAGGCGGGAATCCATAACAAAGATGTTTTCGCTATTAAGTATTTTTACTGCAGGAAGTTCAGAAGGTATTTTAACAGGCATAGATTAGTCCTTTATGGCGCGTTAAAGCGCTTGGATTGCATAAGTGTACAAAAAAAAGGAAAGCCCTTCAATGTAGGCATTGGAGCTGATCCACATTTATTAGGAAAGGGAGCCTTGCGCTCGGCGGCAAATGGCTGCGCTCCCCGGCGGATTCAGAGCTCCAAGCTAAAACAGTCCTATTGAATAAATTATACTTTTTTGCTTTACTTAAACTGTATGAAAAGGCTTTTCTTTTTTTCCTGCGCGCTTTTGTGTTTTATTTCCTTTCCTTTCGCGCTTTGCGCTCAGGCTACAATAACCACGGTAAACGAGTTTTTTTCTTCGGTTTCTGACGTTTATTCCAGGCTTAACGACTATGTCGCTGACATTTCAATTTCGTATTCTGGACAATCTGGCTCAGAGAGAATGAGCGGGCGCCTTTCCTATAAGTCTCCCAACCGCTTGCGGATTGACTTTTCCTCGCCAGCGGAGCAAACAATCCTTTTTGACGGGAATATGCTTACAGTCTATCTGCCTGCCCCGTACAATGCAATCCTTACACAGTCTACAGGCGAATCAGGGGCAGGCGGCGCCTCCCTTGCAACGCCTGAAGGTCTTTCGCTTATGCGCCGCTATTACTCAATCGCCTACGAAACGGGACCTGATCCTGTGCCGCTTGATGAAGGCTCTAGCATTAGAGTTGTGGCGCTTTCCCTTTCCAGGCGCTCCACCACGGAAATGTTTCGCACAATAAGGCTGCTTGTTGACTACGACTCCAAGCTTATCCGCCGCGTTGAAGCAAATACAATTACGGGGACAAGAATTGTATTTTCGTTTTCAAATTATTCGCTTAATCAGGGTATCCCCGCCAACAGGTTTGTCTATGACGCGCCTGCTTCTGCAAATGCATATGACAATTTTTTATTTAATGAGTAGTTTGTGTTAGGAAAAAATTTTGGAAAGCATTGGAAAGAAACTTAAGGACGAGCGCAGATCCAGGGGCATTGACATTGATCAGGCCGCGCGGGAAACCAATATTGCCCGCAGATATATTGAAGATTTAGAAAATGAAAGATTTGACAGCTTTCCAGCTGAGTCATACGTAATTGGCTTTTTGAGAAACTATTGCGAGTATCTTGAGCTGGACGCGGATGGGCTTATCAGCATATACAAAAATCAAAAAATACAAGAAATAAATATTCCTATTTCTGAGCTTATCCCTGAAAGGTCCTTAGGCAACAGGGTTTTAGGCAGCATAGTGGGAAAAATAGCAATAGCGCTTGTTGTGCTTGCCCTTTTGGCAGGCTTGGGATTTGGCGGCTATATGCTCTTTAAGTATTTGGCAGGGAGAATTGCAAACCTCCAGGTTGAGCCACATCCTTCACCTTCAAGGGCAGCTTACGTTAGGGAGCCCGCCGTCTACGAAATGAGCGGGCGCGAATTTCGCGGCCGCGTCTTTGTAGGGGACAGCATTTCAGTGCCTGTAGAAGGTGAAGTCTTTGCTATAAATGTGCAAGAAACAGCCCCTGATTTAATGCTTGAAACGGGAGGCGCTATTCGCGTTGTTGAGCTAGGACAATCGATTTCTTTCAATATATCAGAGGAATTTGATGTTGACATAAGGGTTTTTGTTTCTGATTTGGATATAAGCAATCCTAGCGCAGGCGCTGAAATTACTGTTGAGCTTGGGCCATTTGATGAGGAGCTTATAGATGCGGAAGGAGAGTTAGAAATGCTTTCTATGCCCACAGTTGGGGTAAGCTCTTCTTCGGGGTCTACTGTGCTTTTTGAAAGCTATTCAGCATATCCTGTAACGATGAATGCCACATTTCGCGGCACTTGCTTGTTTCGCCATGAAATTGACCGCCGCAACCGCGAGGAGCGTATGTACCAGCGCTCTGAAGTTCTTACCGTGCAAGCGCGAGATGGCCTTCGCGTGTGGGCTTCTAACGGAAACGCTGTGCGAATTCAAATTATTGCAGGAGGAAGAACTGCCGAGTTGCCGCTTAGCAGGCCTGGCGAGGTTATAGTAAAAGACTTGCGCTGGACAAGGGACAGCTCTACGGGACGCTATAATTTTGTGGCAATGGACGTTGAGTGAATGCGCTTTTTTCTCGACTTGCATGGCTGCGCAAAAAACCAGGTGGATGCAGAGCTTATCTATGGAATGCTAACGCGGCTTGGATGGAGTGCTACAGACTTTGCAGGAGACGCTGACCTTATTATTATCAACTCCTGCGGCTTTATAGAAGACGCTAAGTCGGAGTCAATAGATGCTGTGCTTTCCGCGCGGAAAACTTGCCCCAATGCAAAGATTCTTCTTGCAGGCTGCCTTTCTCAGCGCTACGGTACAGAATTAGCGGAATCTTTGCCTGAAGCTCATGCTTTTTTTGGAAACGGTAACCTTAGCCGCCTGCCTGAAATAATAGAGGATCTTTTTCCTAAATCTGCGATGCCTCTAGCTGAGCCGGCTGTCCTTGTGCCTGATCAAAGCGAGTTGTGTTTTGGAGAAAGGCCGCATCTTTTTTCTTTTCCGCGCTCTGCCTATGTAAAGATAAGCGAGGGTTGCTCCCATTCATGCTCGTTTTGCGCCATTCCTTCTATACGCGGACCTCTGCGCAGCAGGACAGACGAGGATATAATCGAAGAAATCGCGGCGCTTGTTGATTCAGGCATTTTTGAAATAAACCTTATAGGCCAGGACTTAGCTGTTTACGGCACAGACAGGGCGGGCCATCCAGTAAGCTGCGGCAAGTCCCCGCTTTCAATCTTACTAAAAAAGATTTCCGCTTTAAGCGGGGACTTTAGGATAAGGCTTTTGTACCTCCACCCCGACCACTTTCCTCGCGACATTCTCCCAATTATGGCGTCTGATGCGCGGTTTTTGCCCTACTTTGACTTGCCATTCCAAAGTGGAGATGCAAGAATTTTGCATAAAATGAGCAGACTCGGAGTGCCTAGTAGCTATCTTTCTCTTATTGAGGAAATCCGCGCGACATTCCGCGAAAAATCCCCTTACGGCTTTGCGGCAATTCGCTCAACATTTATAGCAGGCTTTCCAGGTGAGACGGACGATGCGTTTGCAAACACGCTTTCGTTTTTAGAAGAAGCGCGCTTTTTGTGGGCGGGAGCCTTTGCATACTCTAAGGAGGAGGGCACTGCCGCCTTTGACATGAAGCCTTCTGTTCCCAAAAAGAAAGCCTTGTCACGCAAGGACGCGCTCCTTGCGGCGCAAGAAGCTATCACGTCAGAAGAGCTTGGACAATTTATAGATACCGAGTTGCTTGTCTTAGTGGAGGAGCTTATCCCCGCGCGTGAAAATGAGGAAGAAGCCGGCTGCGCCTTTGCAATAGGCCGCGCGTGGTTTCAAGCCCCTGAGGTTGACGGTTCCGTTGTTTTTGCGTATGACGACATCTCGCGCGATATTGACGGAAAGCCTGTAGAGCCCGGCTCATTGGTGCGCGTTAAGGCGCGCGCGGTTGCAGGCTGCGACCTTGACGCGATTGCTGTAGAGAGCGGAGCATGACTCAAAGCGCTGAAACCGCCTTTCAGTCCGCGCTTGTAACACTAAACTATGCGCAAAGGCAAGCAGTTATTCACGAGGGCTCGCCGCTCCTTATTCTTGCGGGCGCAGGATCGGGAAAAACGCGCGTGATTACAACAAAAATCGCATGGCTTATTGCGCAAAAGGGAATAGCCCCGCAGGAGATTCTAGCTGTAACCTTTACAAACAAGGCTGCTCGGGAAATGCAAGAGCGGGCAGCGGCATTGAATCCTTTTGCGGAGCTTGCCTTAATAAAAACCTTTCACTCTTTTGGCGCGTGGTTTTTGCGACGCTATCACGAGGCGGCAGGGCTTTCCCGCGACTTTAGCATCTACGATGATGACGATGCATTAGCCCTTTTACGCCGGGCAGAGCCCCGCCTTTCTGCGCAGCAGGCGGCTGCTGTTATGCGTAAAATTGACCGCGCTAAAAACTACTGCCTTGGCTTTGATAGCGCGGAGCTAAACTTTGGCCTCGACTTTCCTAAGCTGTATGAAAGCTACACAAAGCGGCTTCGCGACACAGGCAATGCCGACTTTGGAGACCTTATTATGCTTTCGCTAAAGGTGTTGCGCGAAAATTCCGCAATCCGCGATGAAATGCATAAACGCTTCC